>JADGQZ010000328.1 GCA_017881345.1 Myxococcaceae bacterium
CCCGTCGAGAACGACCCACGCGCGAGGTGAAGGTCCGTGGCTTCCCGGAAGTTCTGCCCTCCTCAGGCGCAACCCGACTGCGGTGGGCCGGCGCTAGGATCCGTCGCCGAGCGAGCCAGTGGCCGACTGGACCCCAGCACTGTTTCTCGATCCCCGGAGCGAGGACCCGGTCTACCTCCAGATCGCCCACGCGCTGATGAAGGAGATCCACCGCGGCCGGTTCCGGCCCGGCGATCCCCTCCCCGGCTACCGCACGCTGGCCGAGCAGCTCGGCGTGAGCCGCAACACCGTCATGTCGGCGTACCACGAGCTCCAGGTCGAGGGCTGGCTGGTGTCGGCACCCGGCGAGGGGAGCGCCGTCTCCCGGAGGCTCCCGGCGCACCTGCCCGCGCGGCTCCAGTCGCGAAACGAGGTGCGGCTCGACGCTCCCGGAACGATGGGGTTCGCGCTCGGCCCCGAGCCTCCCCCGCCCACCGCGGGCGCCCGGCGGGGCCTGCTCGAGGTGGCGAGCGGTGTTCCTGATCCGCGGCTGCTCCCCGCCGCGGCGCTCGCCCGGGCGTACCGGCGCGCGATCAGGACCAAGGGGGGACCGGAGAGTGGAGATCCGCAGGGTCAGCCGCAGCTGCGCGAGGCGCTCTCGCGCATGCTGAGCAACACCCGCGCGATCTCGGTCCCGCCCGAGCGGATCTTCGTCGCCCGGGGGAGCCAGATGGCGCTGTTCCTGGTGGCGCAGGCGCTGGTCTCGCCCGGAGACACGATCGCGGTGGAGGCCCTGGGTGCGCGCCGCGCCTGGGATGCGTTCGTCCGCGCCGGGGCGCGGTGTCTTCCGGTGCCCATCGACGCCGAGGGCCTCGAGGTCTCCGCGCTCGAGGCGCTTCTCCGCGAGACGCCGCTCCGCGCGGTGTTCCTGACTCCGCAGCGGCAGTACCCCACCCTGGCCGTCCTCTCGGCCGAGCGGCGCGCGCGGTTGCTCCAGCTCGCGGCGACCCACCGCTTCGCAGTCATCGAGATGGACCCCGACTCCGAGTTTCACTTCGACGGCCGTCCGCAGGCCCCGCTCGCGGCGAAGGACGCCGCGCAGGTGGTGGTGCATGTCGGGACGCTGTCCAAGATCTTCAGCCCCGACCTCCGGCTCGGCTTCGTGGTCGGGCCAGCGCCGCTCCTGGCCCGGATGAGCGGGCTGCGCGCCACCTACGACCGCCACGGAGACCCGGTCCTCGAGCGCGCCATGGCCGGGCTGATGGAGGACGGCGAGCTGCAGCGGCACCTGAACCGGATGGACCGTGTGTACCGGACCCGGCGCGACGCGCTCTGCACCGGGCTGAAGGACACCCTCGGCGAGGCCCTCCGGGTGGTCCCCCCGGCCGGTGGCCTCGCCGTGTGGGCAGAGGTCCAGGACGCCATCGACGTCGATGCGTGGGCGGCGCGGGCGCTGGAGCTCGGGGTCTCCTTCCAGCCGGGCCGACGGTTCTCGTTCGACGGGAGCGCGGTTCCCGGGCTGCGGCTCGGCTTCTCCAACTACCCCGAGCCCGAGCTGCAGGAGGTGGCGCGCCGGATGCGCTCGGCGCTGGAGGAGCTCGGGTGAGCGAGCGCCTCGCGCCGCTCGACGAGCAGATCGAGCTCCGCAGCCTCCTGGGCTCCGGGGGAATGGGCGAGGTCCACCGCGGCTGGGACCGGCGGCTCGAGCGGGCGGTGGCGGTGAAGCTGGTGCGCGGGCTGGGCACCCTCGACGCCGAGCGGGTCCTCCTCGAGGCTCGGCTGCAGGCGCGGGTGGAGCATCCGCACGTGGTGAAGGTGCACGCGGTCGGCTCGCTCGGCGGCCGGCCCTGCATCGTGTTCCAGCTGGTGGAGGGAAGGACGCTGGCCGAGCTCGCCCCGCGACTCTCGGTGGAGCAGCGGGTCGAGCTCGTCCGCCAGGCCGGGCTCGGGCTGCATGCCGCGCACCTGCAGGGCCTGGTGCACCGGGACGTGAAGCCGGCCAACGTCCTGGTCGAGGAGACGCGGGACGCCGCACCGGTCGCCCTCCTCACCGACTTCGGTCTCGCCCGAGGGGAGGACGCGGGAGTCTCGCGCACCGGTCTGCCGGCAGGGACGCTGGACTACATGAGCCCGGAGCAGCTCGTCGCGCCGGGGCCTCCGGACTTCCGCTCGGACGTCTACGCGCTGGGGGCCACGCTGTACTCGGTGCTCGCCGGGCGGGCTCCCTTCCGGCGCTCGGAGTCGATCCGGACGCCAACCACCGATCCGGAACCCGATGTGGACCTCCTCCGTCGCATCCTCGAGGAGGAGCCCGAACCACTCACCCGGGCCGCGCCGGGGATTCCCCGCGAGCTGGCGATCATCGCCGGCAGGGCGATGGAGAAGGACCCCACGGCCCGGTATCCCAGCGCCGAGGCCCTCGCCGAGGACCTCGGCCGCGTTCAGCGAGGGGAGCCAATCCATGCCCGGCCCGCGTCCTGGGCCGAGCGGTCGCTCAAGTGGGCCCGGCGGAACCGGCCCCTCGCGCGGGCACTGGCCGCCGTCGTGGTCACCCTTCTCGTCGCGGGGGCGTGGACGGTGTGGCACCAGCGCCGCGCGGACCGTGCCGCCGTGGAGGCCGCCCGCCTGGGGGCGCTGAGCGAGTCACTCGAGGACGGGCTCCGCATGGAGCACCTCGGGCCGCCGCACGATCTCCGCCCCGCGCTGGACCGCATCCGTCGCCAGGCCGACCGGCTCCGACAGCTCGCGGCGCAGGGGGATGGCGCGGCGAGCGCAGCGCTCGGCAAGGCGCTGCAGCTCACCGGCGACGCCGAGGGAGCGCGCGGCGCGTACGAGCGGGCATGGGCCTCGGGCTTCCGGACGTCACGGGTGGCCGAGGGCCTCGGGGAGGTGCTGGGAGACCTCTATCGCAAGAGATACGAGCGACTCCGTGAGACGCTGGCGCCGGACGCGCGGGAGCCGGCCTTTGCGAAGCTCCGGTCCGAGCTCGCCGACCCGGCCCGCGCCTACCTGCGAATGGGCGACGCATCGGGGTGGCGGGCCAGCATGCTCGCCGCGCGCGAGGCGATGGTGGAGCGCAACTTCCCCGAGGCACGGAAGCGCGCCAGCGACGTGCTGGCCGCGGACTCGGGCCGGTACGAGGCGGCGCTGCTCGGCGCAGACGCCTGGACCTCGGAGGCGCGAGACCTCTACTACGACCGTCGGTTCGACGACATGGAGCCGCCCCTCGTCGCGGCGTCGGAGCTGCTCGATCGCGCGGAGCAGTGGGGCCGGAGTGATCCGGAGATCGGCCTCGCGCGAGCCGAGATCCACACCGTGAGGGCGAGCAGCCGCACCCTCCGGGGCCGGTCTCCAGACCCGGAGACCGGGCTTGCGCTCGTCGCGCTGGACGCGGTGTCGAAGCTGAACCCCGACGACCCTGCTCCGCTCGTTCGCCGAGGTTTCGCGCTCATCGGGCGGATGCAGTTCCAGTTCATGAGCGATCACTCGGCGGTCCAGGGGACGATGGAGGACGCCATCGGCTCGTACCGGCGCGCGCTCGCGCTCGGAGCCAGCGATGCGCGGACCCTGTGCCTCCTGGGCCAGGGCCTGTACTACCGAGCGTTCTGGGCAAACGAACAGGGGAAGCCCTCCCTCGAGCCCGTCCGGGAGGGGCTGGCGATCATGGCGCGCGCCGAGGCGCTGGCCCCCGAGGACTCGGAGGTGCCCTTCGTCCTCACCGTCCTGCATGCCAGCGAGGCGGACGCGCTCCAGCACGAGGGCAAGCCGACGATCGAGGCCCGCCGCGCCGCCATCGAGGCGGGTCAGCGCGCGGTCGGGATGCACGCCGGTCGGGGGGCCCTCGTGCGCCCCATCGTCGCGCAGCAGCAGATGTTCCTCGGCAAGGACGCGTGGATCGCGGGAGAGGATCCTCGTCCCCACTTCGAGGCGGCATGGAAGGCCTTCGAGGAGGTCATCGCGACGATGCCCGGCCAACCCGCAGCGCTCGCGCAGTTCGCCAACGCCGTCGACATCGAGGCGGGGATTCTCCTCGCCCTCGGTGAGGACCCGAGCCCGAAGCTCGAGGGGATGGTGGCTCGACTGGACGCGCTGCTGAAGAAGACCCCGGGCCTCGGATACATCGAAGGAATCGAGGCCGAGCTGCTGGTCGACGATGCCTTCTTCCTCGGCCAGCGCGGCGGCGACCCCACCGGCGCCCTGGCACGGGCGCTCCCGATGCTCGATCGAGCCGAGCGCGCAGCGCCGGGCGACACCAACCTCGTGGTCGCCCGGTCCATCGCCGGGATCGCCGAGGCGCACTGGCGCATCTCGCAGGGCGTGGACCCGAGCGCGCTCCTCTCCCGTGCGGAGCAGATCATCGGCACGCTCGGGACGCGCTCGAGCGGTGATCTCCCTCAGGAGTTCCTCGCCCGCACCTCGTTCGAGCGGGCACGATGGCTGACCCGGAGCGGGAAGCCGCCCTCGGCTGTTGCGATCGAAGGCATCGCCCACGTGCGGAAGGCGATCGAGGGCCGTCCGCACGATCCGGATCTCTGGGTGTTGAAATCGCAGCTGGAGACATTCGCCGGCGACTCCCCGGCGGCGCGCGGGAGTCTCACGCAGGCCTGGAGCATGAACCCCCTCATCAAGGGCGGGCCGGCCTCTCGCGCAGCGGAGGCCCAGCTCGCAAGTCGCTGAGCTTCCGGCGAATTCCGGCGGTCCAGGTGGCCCACCCGGTTTCTCGGAAGCGCACCTGCCCCGGCCGTCCCGTCCCTTCCAGGCTTCCGGGTCAGGAGGAGACGAACATGCGTACGCGATGGATGTCCGGGATGGCCCTGTGGGCGGCAGTGCTGGTGCTGGAGGGATGCGGCGGGGGAGGAACGGGGCAGCCCGACGCGGGCAACGCCGCCGTCTGCACGATCAGCGGAGTCTCGTTGGCCGGCTCGGGGTCGAGCGTCGCGCCGAGCCAGGCGGTGACCCTGACTGCGGTGGTCACCCAGCCCGCGACCTCGTCGGGGTGCAACGGCGGGGTGGTCTGGAACGTGAACCCCAACACCACGCCGCTCAGCATCGCGGGCCTGTCGGCGACGTTCACCACGGCAGTCCCGGGCATCTACACGATCAACGTCACGAGCAAGGACGACACGACGAAGTCGGCATCGTTCCAGCTCACGGTCCGTCCTCCCACCACCTGCGGGACTCCCAACGGCACCGTGGTGAACCACTCGGGCAACATCACCGCCGACGAGACCTGGGCGGGGAACGGGGTCACCCACTCCGTCACCTCGAATGTCCTGATCAAGGCGCCAGCGACCGTGACCATCCAGCCCTGCGCCATCGTCTCCCTGGCCCAGAACGCGGAGATTGGTGTGCAGGGAGACACCACGGGGAGCCGCCCGGCGAGGCTGGTGGCCGCGGGGACCGATGACCAGACCGGGTTCGTGAGCTTCCTCCCCGCGGTGACGGGCCAGTTCTGGGGCACGCTGCGCGGGTTCAACGAGCAATCCTTCATCGAGCTGCACCACGCGGGCCTGGTGGCCGCCGGAGCAGGTCTGGTGGGGTACCGGAACTCGGCCATCGTGATGATCGGGCCGGGACTGAACGCCACGGCGCCCGTCCCACTCCTCACCGTCGACCACGTGGCGATCGACCACCCCAAGGGCGGCGGGGTCTACCTGGATGGGATGGCCGCCTTCACCACGGACTCGACCTGGCTCGGGATCGGAGGGGCGCAGGACTACCCTCTCTCGCTCTTCATCATGGCCGCGGGGAGCATCCCGCAGATGACGGTCCAGGACGACCCGGCCCAGGCGACACACTTTCACGAGGCGTGGATCAACCCCTCGCGGCCGAACGTCATCACCGACACGACGATCAACGGGAACATCCCGCTGTACCTCGAGGCCTCGGTCAACGTCGTGCAGACCGGGAACGTCATCACCCCGCTCGGGGTGACGCTCACCGTCCTGCCGGGCGCCGAGCTGCGCTTCAAGCCGGGAGCCGCCCTCCGGATGGTCTTCGGCGGCAGGGGCAATCCCTCGGGCAACCCGGTCGGCCGTCTGATCGCGCTGGGCACTCCGACATCGCCCATCCGCTTCACCTCGGCGGCGGCCGCGCCAGCCGCCGGTGACTGGGCGGGGATCCAGATGCCCGCCGCGACCGGCTCTCAGATGGCGTTCAACATCATCGAGTACGCCGGCGGCTTCAGCGGGGTGGTCTCTTCGAACTGCCGACCCTCCGGCTCCGCGGACAATGCAGCCCTGATCGTCGGCGGCCCGGACTTCACGCCGTCGGGGAGCATGATCGTGAGCAGCCTCATCCAGTTCAGCGCCGGCCATGGCATCGACGCCACGTGGCAGGCGGGCACGCCGAGCGATCCGAACCTGGCCGACTCGGCGAACTTCAACGTCTTCACCGCGATCGGCGGCTGCAAGCAGACCTTCAACGGGCTCGTTCCCGGAGTTGGGTCCTGCCCGGCCGGCGGTGGGTGCACCGAGCAGTAGTCGTCGCCTGGCGCTCCGCCCGCGACCTGCGCGCCTCTCAGGCGACGGTCCGGGCGGAGATGCTGGTGGAGAGCCGGTGCATGTCGTCCACCACCTGGCCTGCCACGTCCGAGTCGAGGTCCATGATCAGGTAGCCGATGGCGGCGTTGGTGGAAAGGACCTGCGAGTGGATGTTCGCCCCGCGGTCGGAGACGATCTTGTTCAGGTCGCGCAGCACGCCGGGCACGTTCTGGTGGACGTTGATCAGTCGCCAGGTGTCCGGCGTCCGTCCGAGGTCCACCTGGGGAAAGTTCACCGACCCGAGTGTCGTGCCGGTGTGGGCGAAGCGGGAGAGGCTGGCCGAGACCTCGCGACCGATCGCCTCCTGGGCCTCGGAGGTGGAGCCACCGACGTGCGGGGTGAGGATGACGTTGGGGAGGCCGCGGAGCGGGGTCTCGAAGCCCTCGGCGACGTTCGCCTCCGGCTCCTCGGGGAAGACGTCCAGCGCAGCGCCGTCGATGTGCTCGTTCTTGAGCGCCTGCGCGAGCGCCTCGAGGTCCACCACCGTGCCGCGGCTGGCGTTGATGAGGCAGGCGCCCTTCTTCATCCGGTCCAGCTGCGGCGCGCCCATCATCCCGCGGGTCTGCGGGGTCTCCGGGACGTGGAGGGTGACGAAGTCGCTCTGCTCCAGCAGCGCGTCGAGCGACTTCACCGGCTGCGAGTTCCCGAGCGGGAGCCTGGCCGCGGTGTCGTGGAAGACGACCTTCATCCCCAGGTCCTCGGCGAGGATCGAGACCTGGCTGCCGATGTGCCCGTAGCCCACGACACCGAGCGTCTTGCCGCGGACCTCGCGCGAGCCGGTGGCCACCTTCTTCCAGACGCCCTGGTGCATCTCGCGGGAACGGTCGCCGAGGTGACGCGACAGCATCACGATCTCGGCGATGACCATCTCCGCGACGCTGCGGGTGTTGGAGAAGGGCGCGTTGAAGACGGCGACGCCGCGCTTCAGGGCGTGGTCGAGCGCGATCTGGTTGGTGCCGATGCAGAACGCACCGACGGCGATCAGCGCATCCGCCGCGTCGAGGACCTTCTTCGTGACCTGGGTCTTGCTGCGGATGCCGAGCAGGTGGATGCCCTCGAGTCGCTCACAGAGCTGCCCTTCCTTGAGAGCGCCCTGGGCCCGCTGGACCTCGAAGCCGTCGGCCTCGAGGAGACCGTCGGCGACGGGGTGAATCGATTCCAGGAGCAGAATCTTGAGCTTGCCCATGACGCGGTGAGCCTAACGCTCCGACCACGGTGACGCCCCCGGATTCTCGTGCGCTGCCAGACGCTGACCAACGCTGCCGAGGCTCGCGGTGCTCGCGCGGGAGTCCGGCTCGCGTTGGACCACGTCGCGGAGGTCCCGGAACAGCGCCACCGGGCGGTGAAGCCAGACTGCCTCCATCGCGAGCATCCACCCGAGCAGGCCCGCGCTCGTGGCCCGGGGGCGCCGCCATGGGGTTGCGGCGTCCCGCGCCAGCACCGGGAGGAATACCGCGCTCGCATGCCACCAGTGTGGCCCATCGAAGAGGCCCACCAGCCCGACCAGGGCGAGTTAGGGGTCGGTGTAATGGTGCAGGGCTCCGGTCGCTGGCGCGCGGCACAGGAGCACGGCCGAGCAGGCGGCGAACGAAAGAACGACCCCCAGCTGCAACGGAGCGCGCCCGCGAGCCGACAGCGTCAGTGAGGGGGCAATGGCCACCGGCTCGGATGTTCCTCCAGAGCAACGAGGAACCGAGAGTGCCCAGGGCGGGATTCGAACCCGCACACCTTTCGGCGCCACCCCCTCAAGATGGTGTGTCTACCAGTTTCACCACCTGGGCTTGAAAGAGGACCGCCTACGTATCAGGGCGGCCCGCCGCTTTCCAGCCCCCCCGCCACGAGCCAGACCGCGAGCGGCACGAGCACGTTGTCCGTCGCCCGCGGCGCGATCGCCTCCGCCAGCGCCGCCGCGACGCCTGCTCCGAGCACCCGGCCCGCAGTGAGCGGCACACCGTGGAGAAGTTCGGCCATCGCCGTCCCGAGCGCCGCGAACAGGGCCACCACCGCCGACCCCTCGATGCTCTTCGTCTTCGCCCAGGGGACCCGGAACCGGTGGCGTCCCCAGAGCCGTCCGACGAGACCGCCGAGCCCGTCACCGAGCGCCAGCGCGAGCAGCGCCGCCGCGGCAGGAATCGGCGCGTTCCCGAGCAGCCCCACCGCGGTGAAGACCGCCGCCGAGAACGCGTACAGCACGAGCCCCGACCACGCCTCCCCTTCCCCCGAGACCGCGCGCTCGAGCTTCCCGGCCGCCGCGACCCGGCGCGCGAGCAGCGGAACCGCGAGCAGGAGCACGAACCCGGTCGTCGCCACCACGATCGGCGGCCACGGCGACTGCCACGCCCACCACCCGAGCGGCCACACCCCCGCCCCCACGTGCAGCACGTCGCGCACGTACGTCCGCGCGAGCCCGCGACGGGAGAGCCAGAGGCACACCGCGAGGCCTCCGGCGAACACCGCCGACCAGAGGAGAACGAGCAGGCCGTCGTGCACGGGCGCCGAGCCTTGCACGCCGCCGAGTGAGCGACGCGGCTACTTCTGCGCGGGGCCGGGCGCGGCAGCCGGACCAGGCGCCGCCGCCGGAGCAGCCGGGCCAGGTGGCGCCGAGCTCGCCGGTGCCGGAGCCGCACCACCGGGAGCCGCCGCCGGAGCAGTCTGCGCCGCCGGCTTCGCCACCAGGCTGCTGGTCACCGACCCGCGGAGCCCGACGAACGACAATCCGAACGAGGTCAGGAAGAAGAGCGCCGCGCAGGCCGCGGTCAGCTTGCTCAGGAACGTCACCGCACCGCGGCCGCCGAACGCCGAGGTCGCCGCTCCACCGCCGAGCGCCGCGCCCATCCCCGCGTCCTTCCCCGGCTGGAGGAGGATCACGAAGATCATGAAGACGCAGAGCACGACATGGATGATGGTGAAGAAGGTCAGCATCGAAGAGCGGTTCCCGGCGGAAGAAGGCGGCGCACCCTAACGGTCCGCCGCCACGTCTGGCAAGTCGGTGACTACTGCGCCGCCTCGATGATCGCCAGGAATTCCCGGGCCTTGAGGCTTGCCCCACCGACCAGCGCCCCGTCGACGTCGGGCTGTCCCAGCAGCTCCGCCGCGTTGTCCGCCTTCACCGAGCCGCCGTAGAGCACCCGCACCGAGTCGGCGACCGCCCGCCCGAACAGCCGGATCAGCGCCTCGCGGATGTGGGCGTGGACCTCCTGGGCCTGCGCCGGCGTCGCATTCCGCCCGGTGCCGATGGCCCACACCGGCTCGTAGGCGAGGACCACGTGGGCCATCTCCTCCACCGCCACCCCGGCGAGGCTCCCGTGGAGCTGGCTCGTGCAGACCTCGAGCGTCCGGCCGCCGTCCCGGTCGGCCAGCGTCTCGCCGATGCACACGATGGGCGTCAGGCCGTGCTTGTAGGCGGCC
>JADGQZ010000329.1 GCA_017881345.1 Myxococcaceae bacterium
GCAGTTCGGATCCTGCTCCCAGTGGGGAGACGGCTTGTCCACGAGCCTCCACGGCATGCACATGCTGGTGCCGCTGCACAGCATCCACACGTACCGGTTGTCGATCCCTGGACCCGTGGGAGTGGTGTCGGTGAGGACGCTCGGGAGCTTCTTGAGGTAGCCGTGGTTCCGCGCGACGCGACGGGCCTTGAGCTCGTCCTCGTCGGTGACCTTGATCTGCTGCGCCCGGGCACCCAGGGCGAGCAGGGCTGCGCAGACTGCGAGAGGGCCGAGGTGGCGAGAACGGAGTGACCTGATGGCGATCATGGAGTCAGTCCTCGGCTAGGGCCGGACGCCGGCGTCGGTGGAAGAGGGATTGGCGGCGAGGAGCACCTGGGTCATGCGCTCCATCCCGCCGCCCATGAGCATCAGGGCGTGGTGCATCTTTGCCTGGTCGTCGAGCGTCGGGTCCTGCGACACCGCGTAGAGCCCCGTCTGGACCACGTCGCAGATCCGCTTCAGCTGGTCCGCGACGGCCGGGTCCGTCGGGTTGCCGAGCTCCTCGGCGGCGCATCCCAGCATCCGCGGAAAGTCCGCCGGGATGCCGTCCGTCACCGCGAGCGCGGCGCCTCTCTGCGCGGGCGTCCGGCTATCGATCGCCGGTTCGTTCACCGCCGGCGAGCACCCGCCGACGATGGCGGCGCAGAGTGTCGCCCCCCACCCGACCTTGAATGAACGTCCGTCTCGCATGGCACCCCCTCGACCGGTTGAACGGGGGCTGGAGTGCAACCGCGGTGCCTTTGTGCCTGGCAGAGGTGACAGCGCGCGCGAGGTGGCAGGATCGCCACAGCGGGAGCGAACGCTCGATCACACGAGGTGCGCCCGCGTGGTCACACCAGGAGCGGGGTCAGCGCTGCGCGGCCGCCCGTTCGAGCACTGCCCCGTAGAACCCATCCGTCCCGTGCCGGTGCGGCAGGGTGACCAGGGCCGAGCCCTGTCGGAGCTCGGGAGCCACCGGAGCCTCCACCTGGTGGAACTCCGGATGCGCCTCGAGGAAACCGCGGACGACCTCGGCGTTCTCCTCGGGGCGCACGGTGCAGGTGGCGTACACGAGGCGTCCCCCGGGCCGGACGCGCGTGGCGGCGGTCTCGAGGAGCGCTCGCTGGAGCGGAGGCCAGCGGTCGAAGGAGGCGACGTCGAGCCGCCAGCGGACGTCGGGCCCGCGCCGGAGTGATCCCAGTGCCGTGCACGGGGCATCGACGAGGATGGCGTCGTAGGAGTCGTCCGGGAGGGCGTGGAGGATCCGCACGGTGGCCGAGGCCCCTGCCCGCTCGGCCCGGTGCCGGAGCCGCTCGAGCGCCTCGCCGTCGGTGTCGTACGCGTCCACCTGGCCCTGGCCCTGGAGTCCGGCTGCGAGCAGCAGCGTCTTCCCGCCGGCGCCGGCGCACAGGTCGAGGAGGCGCTGCCCGGGCCGGGCCTCGACGAGGGCGCCGACGAGCTGGCTCCCCTCGTCCTGGACCTCGAAGAGGCCCTCCTGGTGGGCGCGGAGGCCGAGGACGTTGGGTCGGCCGTCGAGGTGGAGCGCGTCGGGGGCGTAGCGGGCGGGATGGCTCGGGGCGCCTTCGGAAAGGAGCCGCTCGGCGAGGGCGTCCCGGTCGAGGCGAAGCCGGTTGGCGCGGACGGTGATCGGCCCGTGGAGGTTGGAGGCGGCGGCGAAGAGCGGCGCCTCGGAGCCCAGGGCGCGCTCGAGCTCGGGGACGAGCGCGTCGGGCCAGGAGAACCGGGTGGGCCAGTCGTCCGGCGGCGGGCGCGGATCGGGGAGCTCGGTGCCGGTCCAGTGGCTGACGTGGTCCTTCGGGAGGTGCGCGAGGTCACGGAGCAGTGCCGCGACCAGCGCGGCCGGGGACTCCGAGCCAGCGTGGTACGCGAGCCGCCGGCGCCACAGCGCGACACCGAAGAGCGCCTCCGAGGCGAGCGCGCGGTGGTGTGCGTCCCAGCCGGGATGCGAGCGGAGCAGCACCGTGAGCTGGCGCGCGGCATCCGCGCCGTGCAGGACGGGCCCGAGCGCATCGACGACCTGGCGCCGGACCTCGGGAAGCCCGGACCAGTCGAGCTGGGCCAGCCGGTCCCTCGCGGCGCGCTCGAGCGCTGGCAGGGTCGGGGGCTTCGGCCCACTGGAGGTCCGGGGCGTCACGGGCGACTGGCACCCACAATGCCCGATGGTTCCTCCACCAGCGAGCACTTGATTTCCGTCGTCAATCCAATGGGTTGGCCAACATTGCCCTCGCCCTCCACCGGGGGGGAATATGCACGCTCGAGATCCGACAGAGCATTCGAGCGAACGCTCGGCGGATGTCTCAAGCGGCGTGGGAGGAAGCACCCATGTTCCGAAGCAAGCGACTTCTCGCGGTGGTGGCGGCAGGCGTCATTCCCCTGGCCTGCGGCCCCTCGTCCCAGAACGTGGCCGGTGGATTCAATCTCGGCACCGAGTCGGCAGAGCTCCACGTCGTCCCACCGTCCGGGGTGCAGTGCGTGCGCCTCACGGCCGCGACCGCGAGCAAGGTCGAGCGCCAGCTCTTCTCTGTCGTCCCCTTCCAGGACACCCGGCTGGTGGTCGGTGGCCTCCCCTCGGGGGCCGTCACCTTCACGGGCGACGCCTTCGACCTCAACTGCAACGACGTCAACGGGAAGTCCTTCCCAACCTGGATCAGCGACACGCAGACCGTGACGCTCAGCGCCAGCACCCTCGCCAAGGTCTTCCTCACCTTCCGGGAGAACGTCCGGGCCCGCGTCTCGCTCGACTTCGTGGGGACGCCCACGTTCCAGGAGTTCCCCATCCCGAGCGGCGCTGCGCCGTACCTGATCACCTGGGGCTTCTCCGGCGACCTCTGGTTCACGGAGCGGGAGGCCAACCGCGTGGCCAAGGTCACCTCGGCCGGCGTGATCACCGAGTTCGACGTTCCGACCGCCTTCTCTTTCCCGGAGGGGATCGCCACGGTGGGCGGCGGCGCGGCTGACGCCTGGTTCACCGAGTTCAACGCCAACAAGATCGGACACGTCACCAACGCCGGCGTGTTCGAGGAGTTCACCATCCCGACCCCCAACTCCGGCCCGCGCGGGATCATTGCGGGCCCGACCGGCGGCTACTGGTTCACCGAGTTCAACGCCGGGAAGATCGGCTTCATCACCACGGCCGGAGTCATCACCGAGTACACCATCCCCACGCCCAACTCGGGCCCCGTGGGCATCGACTGGCTGACCGGGCCGCCGCTGTGGTTCACCGAGAGCAACACCGGGAAGATCGGCAGCATCACGCTCGGCGGGGTGATCACCGAGTACAACGTCCCGAGCGGCCCCGGGCTGGGGCGCATCTGCACCGGCTACGACGGCTTCGACTTCGAGAACATGTGGTTCGTGGAGTCGAACGCGGACAAGGTGGCCAAGATCTCGGCAACCGGGACCGTCACCGAGTACAACCTCCAGGGCGCCGGTTCTCCCTTCGACATCAACTACGCCTTCGATGGCGCCCAGTACGTGGCCGAGGCCGGGGCGAACCTGATCGCCCGGATCAACCCGGTGGGAGTGGTCATCGAGTTTGCTCCGCCGACGCCCAACTCCCAGCCCTTCAGCATCGCGCAGGGCGGCGGGCCCAACAGCAAGATCTGGTTCACCGAGCGCGGCGCCGCGAAGATCGGGGCGATGACCTTCCCGTAGACGCTGGACCGCGCTCGCCCGCTCGGACATTCAGCCTAGCCATCGGTTGGGCTTCACCAGATATTTGGAGCCGGTGGCTGGCCTTCCGTAGACGGAGATCTCCTCCGGCCGGAGCATCTCGGCCAGGGAGACCTCCTTGGCGTAGTGGCTGGCGAAGGTGGTGGTCACCTCCGCAGCCGCGCGCGCTCGCAGTCGGGCTGTCTCCTCGGCGCCCAGCCGCTCGAGGACGGTCGTCACCAGCCAGCCGCCGGCGCCCCAGGCGAGGCCGTAGGTGCGCTTGAGCTGCGTTGGCCCGGGATCGAGGGAGCCGTAGATGTAGACCTGCTTGTGCACCGTCGTCCCGTACCGTCGAAACCCGGGCTGCAACCGCGTCGCTGCCGCCTCCATCGCCTCGAGGATGTCGCTGGCCAGCGTTCCGCCGCCGATGGCATCGAAGGCCAGCGTCGCCTGGGTCTCGGCGATCGCCGCGGCGAGCGCCTCGCGAAAGCTGGGCTGGCTCGAGTCGCAGACGTGTGTGGCCCCAAGCGCGGAGAGCGTCTCGGCCTGCTCGGGCCGACGCACCACGTTGACCAGCGGCACGCCTTCGGCCTGGCAGAGCCGCACCATCATCTGCCCGAGGTTGGACGCCGCCGCGGTGTGCACCAGCGCGCGATGGCCCTCGCGGCGCAGCGTCTCGAGCATGCACAGGGCGGTGACGGGGTTGATGAACCAGGCAGCCCCCTGCGACGGCGTGACACCGGGCGGGAGCCGCTCGCACTGGGCGACCTTCACGCAGCGGTACTGCGAGTACATCTCTCCCCCGGTCACCCCCACCGCCTGGCCGAGAAGCGCCTGCGCCTCGGCGGACGACCCTGCGGCGACGACGATCCCGGCGCCCTCGTTGCCCGCCGGCATGGCCTGACCGACCCGCGCCGCGGCCGCGCGCAGCGGCCCGGGAGCGAGGGGCGCACGCACGCTGGGAAGCTCCGCAGTGACTCCCGGGCGGGCGCGCCCCACGTCGGCACCGGCGAAGAGCACGCGCAGATCCGAGGGGTTGATCGGGGATGCCTCGACCCGGACGACCACCTCGTCCGCCCGGGGATGCGGGATTGGCACACGCACCAGGGCGACCTCCACCATCCCCTCAGCCTGGACGGTGGAGCGTAGCTGCAGACCCTCGGAGGGAACCTCGGAGCTCATCGAGCCACCTCGAGGATGGACCCATGCCGGAACGGCGCTCCGGGATCAACGTTGACGAGGCCCCCACGCAGTGCCGCCGTGAGGGTCTTCGAGCGTCCAGCGCGTGGCGGCGGCCCGGAAACGAGCTTCCGCGGCCGTCCGGCCGAACTGGTTTCGTTTCGATGGTGGATCAGGAATTCCGTTGCAGGTGAGATCAGGCGAGGCGATCGGCCGGAGGCTCATCCGCCACCCTTCGGAGCGACCGAGAGGCGGACGGTGCGGACGACGGTGGGGGTTCTCTCGAACCGCCC
>JADGQZ010000330.1 GCA_017881345.1 Myxococcaceae bacterium
GATCCTCGATCGGATGCGGGCGCGGGGCGGGTTCCCGCAGGGATTCCAGGACGCCGTCGGGGTGAGCGTCGCGTCGTTCGGGACCGACTTCCGCCGTTACCTGAGCTGGCGAGGCTTTCAGCCGGCGCGGCGTCCGCGGCCCTGAGGGACCACCGGCCCGGCCTCGGTCGATGGGCGCTCACCTTCGAGCGCCCCGCGCGGGACCTCGACGACGATGGCGTCCACGTGCACGCCGCCCCGGCTGCCAGCCGGCCCGCCAGGCTTCACTCCACCCGGTACGTGCCGTCCGCAGCCACGGCGACCGCGCCGAGCCGGTGACCCGCGTCGAAGCCGGTCGAGACCGCGCCGAGCGAGTCCCAGAGCGCACCGACGGGTCCGTCCGCGCCGCGGCGAAGGGTCGCCCAGCGCGCACCGGCCGGACGGGCGGGGAGGATGAGCACGCGCACCTCCCCTCCCCGCGCCCGCGTGTCGAGCGCCGCCAGGTAGACCTCCTCGATGGCCTCGTCACCGAGCGGGATGCAGCCGATGGTGGCGCAGGCACCGTGCACGAAGATCTCTCCGCCCAGCGCGCCCACCGGCACGCCCGGGTTGCGGGCACGGTCCGCCGCGTTCGGGTAGTCGAGGCGCATCGAGAGGTGGAAGTTGCTCCAGGGGTTGAACCGCTCGACCCGGTACAGCCCCTCGGGCACCTGTCCATCGCCGGTGCGCGCCTTGGGGCCGGGCCCACCCGACGAGGCGCAGACGGGGTGGTCGCCCAGGTGCACGAACGGCCCGCCGGGAGCAGCCGCCGCCCAGACCTCGAGGAGCCTCTCCTCCTTGAACACCCGGAGGAGCAGCGCATGCGGGCGTGGCACCCCGGCCCCCTCCAGCGTCCGGGTCACCCGCGGTCCGGCACGGGCCCGCGCCGACTGCACCCGCGCGGGTTCGGGCGGGATGTCCGCGGCCGTGAGCAGCGTGCACAGTCCGAGGAGCGCGGCGCGCAGCGGCACCCGCGGGACCTCAGTGCACCTCGGCGCGCTGCACGGGGTCGCTCGCGGGGCTCGGGAGCAGTGGCGGACGGTCGCGCCCCTCCACCACCCGCTGCAGCTCGATCTCCCGGAGCAGCGTGGCCGGAGCCACGGTCGACACCGGCACGTTGCCGCTCTCGGCTCCGCAGAAGCCGTTGAAGACGCCCTGGGTCTTCCCGGTGGCGACGATCTTGCTGATCGCCGACAGCGGGGTACCCACCACCTCCACCCCGCGGACCAGCGACTCCTTCCCGTCGCGCACGTCCACCCGGTAGACGAGCCGCGGGATGCCCTTGAACGCCTGGTAGCCGAAGCTCGAGGTGTTGGTGTTGCCGCCCTGGATGTCGCGGATGATGAGCCCGTAGGGCTTCCCCTGCCGCTTGGCCTCGGCGATCAGCATGTCCTTCAGCTCGGCGTCGCTCACCTGCTTCGTGGACGAGGCGATGAGGTTCGCCATGCGGGCCACCGGTCGCCGGTTGGCCTGCGCCCGCCCGTGCCCGTTGCTGTGGAGGAACCCGTCCACCGGGTGACGGGAGAGGAGGAAGTTCCGCAGCACGCCCGCCTCGACCAGGGGGACTCGCTGGGCGGGGATGCCCTCGTCGTCGTAGCGGTAGAAGCCGTTCAGCGACTTGCCGCCGAGCACCCCCAGCGTCGGATCGTCCACGATGCTGATGAAGGGCGGGAGCACCGGCCGGCCGATCTGCCCCTTGAAGGTCTTTCCCTCGGCGTCGGCGTCCATGCGGTCGCCCTCGAGCCGGTGCCCCACGGCCTCGTGGAACAGCACGCCCGCGGCCTCGGCCTCGAGGATGGCGGGGCCGGTGTACGGATCGATGGCCGGGGCGGCCCGGAGCGCGAGCAGCTCCTGGATGAGCGACTCGGCGTCCTTCATCAGGCGCTCGTCGCTCGGCAGCTCCGACTCGCGGAAGGCGTAGTGGTCGCGGGAGTCGTCCAGCAGCTGCCCGTCGTCGGAGCGGGTGACGGCGAAGAGGTGCACCCCGTAGAAGGTCTGCTCGGTCACGATGCGCGAGCCGTCCGAGTTTACGAAGTAGCGGACCTCCTTGTCGGCGGTGACGCGCACGTCGGTGTCGAAGATCTTCCCCGCCTGGTTGAAGCGGGCGGAGAGCTTGCGCACCAGCGCCGTCCAGCGCGGCTTGTCGAAGGTGAAGCCCGCCTCGGGGCCCACGTAGGTGCTGGGCTTCTCGCGGCTGAAGGAGGGAGGCTTCTTCGGATCCTCCACCACGTAGACCGCCTCGCCCTTCTTCTTGAGGAGGTTGAAGAGGCCGCCCTTGTACTTCTCGTCGGTGATCAGCCACAGCGTGGTCCGGAGCGCGGTGAGGTCGTCGTCGAGCGGGGCCTCCTTCCGGGTGCTGTAGCTGGTGCCCTTGAGGGAGAAGTTGAAGTCGAGCTCCTCGTTGATCGAGTTGTCGAGCTCGTAGCTGCCCACCCGCACGTCGGCGAAGACGCGCCGGTCGCGGTTGGTCCAGTCGTCGAAGATGGCTCCGTACCGGGCGGCGACGTAGGACTGGGTGAGGTCCTTCACCGCGTAGCTGATGAAATACGGTGGCGCGTTCTCACCGAGCTTCAGGCGGGTGCGGTTGCGCTCGAGCTCCTCGCTCATGGCGTCGAGGATGGAGAGGCGGGGATCGGGAGAGGACGGCGCCGCGCCGAGGGCGGAGGCGAGGACGGACACGAGCAGGAGCGACATGGAGGAGTGGCCGAGCCTAGCAGGCCGACGGGGTACGCCGCGTGACCACCGGCGGACTCAGCTCTCCTGGCGAGAGCGCTCGAGCAGGCGGCTGCCTGCGTCGTCCGGGGACAGCGCCTCTCCCCACCACTCGACCGGCCAGCCTCGCCGCTCGGCCTCCCGGCGGAGGCGCGGGTCCGGGTTGACCACCACCGGGTGGCCGACGCGCTCGAGCACCGGCAGGTCCGAGAAGCTGTCGGTGTAGAACCAGCAGTCGGCGAGCGACACGCCGCGGTCGCGGGCGTAGGCCTCGGCGTAGCCCAGCTTGCCGGCGCCGAAGCACAGCGTCCCCACCGGGCGCCCGGTGTGCGCGCCGGAGTCGTCCACCTCGAAGCGATTGCAGAGGACGTCGTCCAGGCCCAGCTCCTCGGCGACCAGCTCCGACAGGTAGAGCGAGGACGCGGTGAGCAGGACGATGGCGTCGCCCCGGCGGCGGTGCCGGTCCAGCGCGGAGCGAGCGCCGGTGCGGTAGAGCATCCGGACCTCGGTCTCGTAGAAGTCCCGCGTCCGCTGTCGGAGCGTCTGCTCGGACTGGCCCCGCAGCGAGCCGATGGCCGTCCGGAGCGCGTCGTCCATCGAGGCCCAGCCCAGCCGGTAGCGGAGCATCCACACCGCGGCGCGGAAGAACTGCGAGCGCGAGATGTGCCCCTGCCTCAGCTCGCGGCGGATCCACAGCCGGCCCGAGTTGCCGACGATGAGCGTCTCGTCGAAGTCGAAGAAGGCGATCGCCGGCATCAGCGGCCTCCTCTCCTGCGCCCGGCCGCAAGGAGCGCCGTGAGGAGGCCGAGGGCGCCCACCGGCGCGGCAGCGCAGGAGCTGGCGCTGGTCTCGCTCACGTCCAGGGGCGAGCCGTCGCAGTCCCGCGTCTCCTGACCCGCCCGGTACACGGCGCAGACGAACTCGACGCTTCCGTCGTCCAGGACCCGCTTGGAGGTCTCTCCCAGGCTCGCCCCGGCGAACATGGTGGAGCGAGAGTCCGGGGCGTGGTCCAGCCCGAGC
>JADGQZ010000331.1 GCA_017881345.1 Myxococcaceae bacterium
ATCCACGGCTTCACCGGGTCCCCGTGGGACATGCGGCCGCTGGGGGAGGCGCTCTCGGGGGCAGGCATCGCGGCCCATGGCATCCGGTTGCCGGGGCACGGGACCACCCCGGCCGCGATGCTCGCCTCGCATGCCCCGGAGTGGCTCCTCGCCTGCGACGAGGCGCTGGCGCGGCTGCCGGGGCGGCGGGTGGCCGTGGCCGGTCTGTCCATGGGAGCGCTGCTCGGCCTGGTCCTCGCGGCGCGACATCCCGGCCGGGTCGCGGGCGTGGCGGCGCTGGCGCCGGCGGTTCGCTTCCGGGACCGCACCCTGAACTCGCTCCGGCGCTTCCGCATCGCGGCGCCGCTGTTCGAGCTCGTCCGCCCCTGGGTGCTGAAGGACGCGACCGACCTGCTGGATGCCCAGGCCCGCGCGGAGGCCCCGGTGCTCCGCGCCTGGCCGACGGCGCGCCTCCGGGATCTCTGGGAAGTCCAGGATCTGGCGTGGGGCTCGGCGGCGCGGGTCACCTGTCCGATCCTGGTGATGGTGGCCGCCGAGGACCACGTGGTGGACCCGGCCGGGGCGGCGGCGCTGGTGCGGCGCCTGGGGAAGTCGCCCTCCGTCCGCCACGTGCGCATCGACGACAGCGCGCACATCCTCCCCCGGGACCGCAACCGGGACCTGGTCGCGGCCGAGGTCACCGCGTTCGTCGATCGCACACTCGGACCCGCCGCGGTGCGCTGACACCGGCCCGGAACACACTGGCCGCAGCCGATCCGCTAGCCTCCCCGGCCCCATGGCCAAGCGTCGCTACCTCCTCGCCATCGATCAGGGCACGACCGGCACCCACGTCCTCGTGGTGGACGACCGGCTCGACGTCGTGGGCGAGGCGTACCGGGAGTTCACCCAGCACTTCCCGAAGCCCGGCTGGGTGGAGCACGACCTGCGGGAGATCTGGAAGACGGTCGAGCGCTGCTGCAAGAAGGGTCTCGCCGACGCGGACGTCCGGCCGGACATGGTGACGGCCATCGGCATCACCAACCAGCGCGAGACCACCGCGGTGTGGCACCGGGAGACCGGCGAGCCGCTGGCCCGGGCGATCGTCTGGCAGGACCGCCGCACCTCGGACATGTGCGCCGAGCTCAAGGCCCGCGGCGAGGAGGAGCGCGTCCGCGAGACGACCGGCCTGGTCCTCGACCCGTACTTCAGCGCCACCAAGCTGCGCTGGCTCCTGGACCACGTGGAGGGGCTGCGGACGCTCGCCGAGACCGGAGCGCTGTGCTTCGGGACCATCGACTCGTGGCTGGTTCACCGGCTCACCGGCGGCGCGCGGCACGTGACCGATGCGTCGAACGCCAGCCGCACGCTGCTCTACGACCTCCGCGGCGGTGGATGGAGCGAGGCGATGCTCGAGCTGTTCGGCATCCCGCCCCAGGTCCTGCCCGAGGTTCGCAGCTGCGCCGAGGTGTACGGCACGACCCGAGGGATGAACTCGCTCCCCGACGGCATCCCGGTGTCGGGGATGGCGGGCGACCAGCAGGCCGCGCTCTTCGGCCAGGCGTGCTTCCGGCCCGGCGAATCGAAGTGCACCTACGGCACCGGCAGCTTCCTGTTGATGAACACCGGGTCCTCGCCGGTCATGTCGAGGACCGGGCTGCTCACCACGGTGGGCTGGCAGCTCGGGGACGAGGTCACCTACGCGCTCGAGGGCTCGAGCTTCGTCGCCGGTGCCGCGGTGCAGTGGCTCCGTGACGGGCTGCAGGCCATCAAGAAGTCGGCGCAGGTGGAGAAGCTCGCGCGCAGCGTGGAGAGCTCGGGCGACGTGGTCTTCGTCCCGGCGCTGGCGGGTCTGGGGGCGCCGCACTGGAGGCCCGAGGCCCGCGGGCTCCTGATGGGGCTCGACCGCTCGACGAACCTGGGCCACGTGGCCCGCGCAGTGCTCGAGGGCATCGCGCTGCAGACCTACGAGCTGGCCCAGGCCATGACGCAGGACTCCGGGCAGCCCATCCCCGTCCTCAAGGTGGACGGCGGGGCGAGCGCGAACGATCTCCTGATGCAGTACCAGGCGGACATCCTCGGGACACCGGTGGTGCGACCGAAGAACCTCCAGACCACGGCGGCGGGCGCGGCGTTCCTCGCCGGCATCGGGGCGGGGGTGTGGAAGGGCCCCGAGGAGATCCGCGGCGCCTGGAGGGGCGGCAAGACCTTCAGACCGAGAATGGACGATGGGGCGCGGGCCCACGCCCTGGCCAAGTGGAAGCGGGCAGTGGAACGGGCGTAGAGATCCACCTGACATGGCACGCGACCGGACGAAGCTGGGCGATGCAGAGGTGCAGGGGTGGCTGAAGGCGCACCGGGGCTGGGCCCTCGAGGACGGGATGATCCGCCGGACGTTCGCCTTCGCCGACTTCCGGGCGGCGATGGCCTTCGTGAACCGGGTGGCCGAAGCGGCGGAGGCGGCAGACCACCACCCGGACATCGACATCCGCTACTCCAAGGTGATGCTCGCGCTCGCCACCCACGATGCCGGCGGGCTGACCTCGCGAGACACCAAGCTCGCCGAGGAGGCCGACGCCCTCGCCGCGACCTGAGACGGGGCATTGGACGGCCAGGGAATCCGCCACTGCTCAGGCGAATCGTCAGAGCGGCTCGGCCGACACCTTCGGCGTGCGCCCCGTCCACGGCGCTGCCTGCTCGAGCTGCGCGGCGAGCTGGAACAACGTGGCCTCGTCCGCGAATCGTCCGACGAACTGCACGCCGATCGGGAGCCCTTCCCACTCGCCGAGCGGCACCGACATCGCGGGGAGACCGGCGTAGTTGGCCAGGGGCGTGAACGGGACGAAGTCGAAGACCCGGTCCACCGCCGCGTCGATCCCGCCGCCGAGCCGGAGGAGCAGGGAGGAGGACGTCGCCGCGGCGAGCGCCTGCATCCGCTTCTCGAGGCCCTTCGGGAGCAGCTCCCCGATGAGCGGCGGCGGACGGGCCAGCGTCGGGGTGAGGAGCACGTCGTAGGTCTCGAGGAACCGCATGACGTGCCGGCTCACGTCGCGCAAGGTGGCGATGGAGCCGGCCAGGTCGGCCGCGCTCACCTGGCGGGCCAGCATGGCCACCAGCCAGGTCGTGTCCTCGAAGTCCGCGGGCCTGGCCGTCTTCTTCATCAGCGCCTCCCCTCGCCGGATGTCCGAGGCCGCCTCGGCGACGACCGCGGTGAAGAAGGCCTTCGCCAGCTCGCGCGGATGAAACACCGGGGCGGCCTCCTCCACCACGTGCCCGAGCGACTGGCAGAGCCGTCCCGCGGCCCGCGTCGCCTCCGCGCAGCGCGGGTCCACGCGTGCCGGCAGATGCGGCGTCACCGACAGCGCGATCCTCAGCCGGCGCGGCGGACGGCGGGTCTCCTCGAGGTACGGTCTCTCCGGCGGAGGCACGTGGTAGAGCGCGCCCGGCTCGTGCCCCTGCACGGCATCGAGCGCGGCGGCACTGTCGCGGACCGTGCGGCTGACCACGTGGTCGCAGACGAACCCGTGCCAGATCTCCTGGTAGTCCGGGCCCACCGGCACCCGTCCGCGTGAGGGCTTGAGCCCGAAGAGGTTGCAGCACGAGGACGGGATGCGGATGGAGCCCCCACCGTCGCTGGCGTGGGCCATCGGGAGCGCGCGCGCCGCAACGAGCGCCGCCGCGCCACCGCTCGAGCCCCCGGAGGTCCGCGCCGGATCGTACGGATTGCGCGTGGGCCCGTGCAGCTCGGGCTCGGTGAACGGGAGCAGACCGAGCTCCGGGGTGTTGGTCGTCGCCAGGAACACCAGGCCCGACTTCCGGTAGCGGGAGATGAGCGTGCTGTCCTGCGCCGCCACGTGCCCGTGAAAGAAGCGGCTGCCGCCGTCGATGCGAACCCCGGCGATGGGCGCGAGGAGGTTCTTGGTCGCGAAGGGGACCCCACGGAACGGACCGTCCGGGAGGGCCGCCCCCGCGTTGTCGCGGCCACGATCGAACAGCCGTTCCACGACGGCGTTGAGCTGCGGGTTCACCCGCTCGATCCGGGCAATGGCCTCGTCCACGAGCTCGCGCGGGCTCACCTCGCGCCGGCGCACCAGGTCCGCCATCCCGACGGCGTCGAGCCCTCCGTACTCGGCGATTCCCATGGAGCGAACGACCCTAGCCGGGCAGCCCCCCGGCATCGAGCGCCGCGGCAGCTGCAACCCCGCGGTCGCCCGAAGGTGGGAGGACAGCGACCAGTACAGCTCCCGCACGTCGGGAAGGGCACTGGACAACGACCCGAGCGCGGAGGGTCTCCAGGAGGCATCCACCCAGCAGACACATGGCCCCGCCAGCATGGAGACGCACATGACCACCATCAGTGATGCAGCACGGATTCTGAGCCGCACCCGGGATCGCCACAAGAAGTCCTTCATCCAGAGGGTGCTGGACCTGGTCCTCGAGATCCGGTCGACGGCCGGCGAGGGGATGGAAGTCACCGTCGCCCGCTCGGTGGACGAGGCGTTCGCCGCGTTCGCCCGCGACGTCCGGCGCTGACCGCGCGGGCGGCCCTGCTCTGGCCGGGGCGACCCGTGGCCACCGGGCCACCGCCGTGCGGCCCCGAGGCCGCCCGGGACCGACCCCTGGCCCGCAGCCAGGAGTGGCACGGGTGGTGCTCCGCGGCGCTGGCATGATCCGACGCTACGTGGTGCTGGGAGTGGTGTGGGCCGGCTGCACCGTGGCCTGGATGCTGCTCGGGGCCACCCTCCTGGTGCGCTCGGGCGAGACCTCGTCGACGCTGGTCAACGAGGTTCACCAGCTCTGGGGTCCGCCGCTCGACCAGTCCGCACCGGGAGCCCAGTACACCGAGCAGCGAACGCGCGAGGAGCGGAGGACGCTCTACGACGCGAACGGCCGGCCGTACGACTCGCCCGTCACCCGGGTGGAGGACGTCTCGTTCCCTCTCCCGCTGGTCTCGACACACGCCCGTGTCTCGCTCGCGCTGGAGCACCGGCAGAAGGGCCTGCTCTGGTTCCCGACCTACGCCGCGGACTTCGAGGGTCGCTACGTGGTGCTCAACGACACCACGGTGAAGCGCACGGTGACGATGAGCTTTCCGCTGCCGGCGCGGGGCGCGATCTACGACGGCTTCGAGGTCCTGGACGAGAAGACCCAGCCCATCGCTGCCGAGGTGGACGGAGGCGCGGCCCACTGGCTCGCCACGCTCGAGCCCGGCGCCCGGCACACCTTCCTCGTCCGCTACCGGACGCGCGGGACCTCGTCCTGGACGTACCGGCCTGCCACGGCCGGAAGCTCGGTCATCCGCGACTTCTCGCTCGAGCTCTCGAGCAACGCCCGGGGCATCGACTTCTCCCCGGGGAGCATCTCGCCCAGCCTGGCGGCGAGCAATGGGCACGGCTGGCGGGGCGCCTGGGAGTTCAAGAGCCTGGTGGGGAGCGCGCCGATCTCGCTCGAGCTGCCGCAGAAGACCAACCCCGGCCCCCTTGCTGCCCGCATCACCTTCTTCGCCCCGGTGGCGCTGCTCTTCTACTTCTTCGTCGTCGGCCTGCTCGCCGAGGGCCGCGGCCACCGGCTGCACCCGTTCTCCTGGTTCCTCATCGGCTGCGCGTTCTTCGCCGACCACCTGCTCTTCGCCTATCTCGCCGACCACGTCCCGCTCTGGGTCGCGCTCACCCTCTCCAGCGCGGTCTCCATCCTGCTCGCGGTGAGCTACTCGCAGTGGCTGGTCGGATGGCGCTTCGCCCTGCGCGAGATGGGCCTTGCCCAGGCGGTGTACCTGGTGGGCTTCTCGCTCACCTTCCTGCTCAAGGGATTCACCGGGCTGAGCATCACCGTCGGGGCCATCGTCACCCTGTTCATGGCGATGCAGGTGACCGGCCGGCGGCTGCGCTCCGACGTGCCGCGGGCCGAGCTGGTGGCATGACCGTGCCCGCGCGGGTCGTGGACTGGCCTCGTGCCGGGTACAGTGGCGCCGTGCCGGTCGATCCTGCGGGCGTGTGGGGCATCCCCACGGCGAGCATCGACTGGTGCGAGCAGAATTACGTCGTCACGCCGTGGGTGGCCGAGTTCTGGAACACCCTCTCCAGCCTGGCCATGGTCCTGGCCGGCGTGGTGGGGCTGTGCTCACGCCGGTTCGCCCGCGAGGTCCGGGTGGCCTTCGCGCTGCTCGTCCTGGTCGGGCTCGGGAGCATCGCGTTCCATGCAACCCTGCGCTTCGGGCTGCAGATGATGGACGAGCTGCCGATGCTGTACCTCGTCACCTGGCTGGTGTGGCTCCTGGTGGAGAACGGGCCCACGCGGCGCTTCGGCGCCTGGTTCCCGGTGGCGCTGGGGATCTACGTCGTGCTCGCGACCGCCGGCGCGACGCTCAACCGCGGCGATGCCCAGTTCCTCGCCTTCCACCTCAGCTTCGGCGCTCTGGAGATCTTCTGCCTCGGGCGCGTCACCCAGGTCGCGCTGCGGCCGGAGAACGGGGCGGTGCGCAGGCGCTTCGGCCTCGGGCTCGCCGCGTACGCCTTCGCCATCGCGCTGTGGTTCGTGGATCTGAAGGCCTGTCCGTGGGTGAGCGTCACCCTGCCGTCCCGCGGCATCTCGAATCCCCAGCTGCACGCGTGGTGGCACGTGCTGGTGTCGCTCGGCTTCTTCCTGCTCCTCGGGGTGATCTCCTTCGATCGGCTCCGGTCTACTGGCCGCCGAGCAGCCCCTTGAGCAGGGCTCCTGCCTTCTGCACCCCATCGTTCGCCGGGGCCTGTCCGACGGCAGGCGTCCCGCCGGCTCCGGGGGCGGGGAGGTGCAGCGCGTACTCCCGGGCCACCTGCCACTGCTGCCCACTCGGCAGCGCACGCAGCTCGACGAGCACCGCGTTCAGCCTGAAGCTCCGGCCCGGCGGTTTCGGTCCGGCGTCGAACCGGACGAGCACGAACTGAGCGTCCCGGGTGGCGCCGGGGGCAAGCTGGAACTGCGGATCGATCCGCCCTGCCTCCACCGTGCCGATGCCCTGCGCACTCGCGTCGTGGGTGCCTGGCCGTCCCCAGGTGAAGGCAGTTCCCTGCTCGTCCACCGCGCCGGCGGTCCCGGCCTTGTAGGCGAGCACGAGCGGCTGTGCGGTTTGGTTCTTCAGCCGGACCGTGAGCCGCACCAGCTGGTTCTTTCCGCTCACGGCCGTCGCGGTCCCGACCACCGTGGCACTGAATGGGCCGGCGTCCTGACAGCTGGAGCCCGGGGCG
>JADGQZ010000332.1 GCA_017881345.1 Myxococcaceae bacterium
CGGCGAGCACGAACACCATCTCGTCCGCCACTGCGTCCTGATAGAGCGGCACCGGGATGCCCCCCAGGCACTGGGCGGCGGCCATCGCCCAGTAGAGGCGGGGCCGGTTGTCACCGATGATCGCCAGGTGTTCGCCGCGGCGGAAGCCGAGCGCCGCCAGGCCGCAGGCCAGCGCCCGTACCTCGTCCGCCACCTGCTTCCAGGTGAACGCCTGCCAGATGCCCAGGTCCTTCTCGCGCATGGCCGGCCGACCACCGCGTGCCGCGGCGTGGTCGAGCAACAGACGGGGAAAGGTGTCGAGGCGACCGCTCATCCGGCGTGTCCATGACGGGCGCGCCCCGAAACGAGCGACGCCGAACAGGAGGCGTGAAGGCGGCGGCATCCTACGCCAGGCGCTCTGGCCGGCGTCCACGCCCGAGACACCAAAGGGGGACCGACGACGCTCGGCGTCAAGAGACCGAGGCGCCAGCGCGCCAGAGAGGCGGCCCCGCCGAGGTCGGTCTCGAGCGGAGCCGGCCAAGCTCGAAGCGCCCGGAATCTGATAGAGGGCGGCCCGCACCTCGGACGGAGACCGGCATGTTGACCCGCTTCCTTGCGCCCTGCGCATTCCTGCTCTGCGTTCACCTCCCGGTCCGCGCGACCGGCGCAGAGCGGCCGCCCACCGGGGACGCGCGGACGGCCGCGCTGGAGCGCACCCTGCTGCCGACCGTGACCATGGAAGGCGTGAAGCCCTGGACGCTGGAAGAACGGATGCGGAAGCACCACGTGCCGGGGGTGAGCATCGCCGTCATCTCCGGCGGGAAGGTGGCGTGGGCGAAGGGCTACGGGATGCTCGACCTGGCCTCGAAGGAACCGGTCACCCCGCGGTCGCTCTTCCAGGCGGCGTC
Source organism: Myxococcaceae bacterium (assembly GCA_017881345.1). Lineage (GTDB taxonomy): Bacteria > Myxococcota > Myxococcia > Myxococcales > Myxococcaceae > RPRB01. The sequence continues at coordinate 888 of JADGQZ010000332.1, forward strand.
GATCACCAAGCCGGTGACGGCGATGGCCGTCCTCCGGCTGGCCGACCAGGGCAAGCTCACCCTGGAGGCCCCGGTCAACACCCTGCTCCGGACCTGGAAGCTGCCGGAGGGGCCGTTCACCGCGGGGGTGACGGTCCAGCGCCTGCTCGACCACACCGCCGGGCTGACGGTGGGGGGCTTCGCCGGGTACGCGCCGGGCGCCCCCCTGCCCAGTCTGCTCCAGATCCTCCAGGGACGGGCTCCCGCCAACAACCCGCCGGTCCGCGTCGACATCGAGCCCGGAACCCAGTTTCGCTACTCGGGCGGCGGATACGAGGTCGCCCAGCAGCTGCTCATCGACGTCACCGGTCAGCCATTCGCCGCCCTGGTACGCGATACCGTGCTCACCCCGGCCGGGATGGAGGACAGCAGCTTCGACCAGCCGCTCACCCCCGAGCTCGCCGCGCGCGCAGCGAGTGGATACGCCGCGGACGGCACACCGATCCCCGACCGCTGGCACGTCTACCCGGAGCTGGCCGCCGTCGGGCTGTGGACCACCCCTACCGACCTGGCGCGCTTCGCGCTGGCGGTGCAGCAGTCGCGCGCCGGCAGCAAGGGGGCCCTCCTCTCCAGGGAGATGGCGACCCGCATGCTCACCGCCGGGCCCGACCAGAACGGCCTCGGTCTCTTCGTCGACGAGCGGGGGAAGGGGACGTTCGATCACGCCACCTCGGAGCGGCCCAACGGCACCGAGGGCTTCAAGGCGCTGCTGGTGGCCAGCTCCCAGCCCGGCTACGGCATCGTGGTGATGGCGAACGGGGATGGTGGTGGAAGGCTGGCGGACGAGATCGTCCGCGGCGCCGCGCAGCTCTACGGATGGAAGGAGCTGGCGCCTCCGCGGCTGAAGCGCGTCCGGCTGAGCGACGCCGCACTGAAGAAGCTCGCCGGCCGGTACCGCGTCGGCTCGGACGATGTGCTCACGCTCACCGCTGGCAAGGGCGTTCTCCGTGCGCAGCCAGCGCTGGGGGACGCCTTCGACCTGATCCCGGTCGGGGCCGATGCCTTCATCCGGATCGATCCGCCTGCGCGCTACGTGGTCGATGCCGGCGGCCTGGCCATCGAGAGTCCGACGGGTGAGCAACGGGGCTCCCAGGTGGCGAGCGCAGAGCTGGTACCGCTCGAGCTGCTCCTCGCCGGAAAGATCGAGGCGGCACTGGAGGGATACCGGGCGCTGAAGCAGGCCGACCCGGGCGACCCGGCGGTGTCAGAGCAGCGACTGAACGACCTCGGCTACGACCTGCACCTCAAGTCTCCGGAGAAGGCGCTGGCGCTCTTCCGGATCAACGCGGAGCTCTACCCGGACTCGGCCAACACCTGGGACAGCCTGGCCGAGGCGTATCTGGCGGTGGAGAAGAAGGACGAGGCGTTGCGCTGCTACCGGAAGGTGCTCGAGGTGAGCCCTCGAGACACCCACCTCTCCTCCAGCAACAAGGCGATGCTGCAGCGGAACGCCGAGCTCAAGCTGCGGCAGATCGAGGGCCGCTGAGCGAAGCCTCGACCCGGGACGCCGTGCTCGCCCCGGGTCGAACGACGCGCTAGCGCTCGGAGTGACCGGCGCTGCACTGGCCGCGGAAGTCGCGGGTGTTCAGGGCGCGGCCAGCCGTCGCTGGAGAAAGACCAGGTCCAGCCAGCGGTCGAACTTCCGTCCCACCTCGCGAAAACGTCCCACCTGGTCGAAGCCCAGCCGAGCGTGCAACCGGAGCGAGACGCTGTTGTCGGCGTCGATTCCCGCCACGATGACATGCTTGCCGCGATCCCGAGCCCGCCCCAGCAGCGCCTGCACCAGGGCCGTTCCGATGCCGCGTCCGCGCTGGTTCTCGCGCACATGCACCGAATGCTCCACCGTGTGGCGGTAGCAGGGCCAGGCGCGGAAGTCTCCGAAGGAGGCGAAGCCGAGCACGCCGCTCTCGTCGCGGGCGACGAGCACCGGGTATCCCTGCGCCAGGCGACCCTGGAACCAGCTCCGCCGGTCGTCCAGGGTCACCGTCTCTTCCGAGTAGACCGCGGTGGAGGCGGCGATGACGTGGTTGTAGATGGCGAGAATGCCGGGGAGGTCGTCCTCGGCGGCGTCGACGATGAGCGGCGGCATCGGGCAGGCACCTCGGCGCGGGGAGTCCGCGTTCCGAGCGAATGCTAATGCTTGAGACCGCGAGAGCGTGAGCTCGGGGGGCCAGCGCGCTCGGGTGCGTGCGGTCGTCGGCACGACCCGCTCTCCATCGGTTCGCTCGGGCTATCGCTCCGCGTGTCCCGGGCCGCACCGGGCGCAATGGGATTGAGTCTCCAATCAGGGCCCACCCGGGGGCCCCAGCGGGCGTGTGGCCCTCGTCTTGAGTGGAATCGGGCTTGGGAGGCGCGGGTCGTTCAGGCGCGTCCCCCTTCGAGGCGAAGTGCAGATAGAAGACCTCCCGGGAGAGGCCGCACCGACGAGGATGACTGAACGGCCGGTTGACAATCTCCGCACGCCGACCCGGTGGGCCGCCGGGTGGCTGGGACTCCCGGCGTGGGGCTGGGCGCTGCTCGCGCTGTCGGCCGCGCGGGCGCTGCTCCTGCCGGCGATGGAGCTCACCCCCCAGGAGGCCTACTACGCCTTCTACGCCCGTGCGCCGGCGCTCTCCTACTTCGACCATCCGCCGCTGCTCGCCTGGCTCCTCGCCGCGTCGATGCGCCTGTTCGGCCACCACGCGTTCGCGGTGCGGGTGGTCCCCTTCCTGCTCACCCTCGGGACCCAGGCGGGCTTCATCGCGCTCGCCCGGCGCTTCGTGCCCCGGGCACCCGGCCGAGCATCGGTGCTCTTCTGCACCACCGGGGCAGTGACGCTGCTCTCGCTCATCGCGCTCCCCGACGCGCCGCTGGTGCTCGCCTGGACGCTGGCGTTGCTCGCGCTCGCCGCCGCCGTGCTCGACGGCCGTGTCTGGGCGTGGCCGCTGGCCGGGCTGTGGATGGGGCTCGCCTTCGACGCCAAGTACACTGGCGCAGCGCTGTGGTTCGGACTGCTCGCCTTCCTCGTCCTCTCACCCGCGCACCGTCGGCTGCTGCGAACCCCG
>JADGQZ010000333.1 GCA_017881345.1 Myxococcaceae bacterium
ACACACCACAATTACTTCAAACGGAGAGCCCACATGGATCATAACGGCACGGCAGTCTTTGGCATTTTCAACGACAGGGCAGCGGTCGACCAGGCAGCGTCTCGCCTGAAGGCCGAGGGTTTCAAGAGCTCGGACATTTCAGTGTTGTTTCCTGACAAGGAAGGCACCAAGGAGTTCGCGCACGAGAAGAACACCAAGGCTCCGGAGGGGGCGGCGACTGGCGCAGGCACTGGCGCGGTGCTCGGCGGCACGCTGGGCTGGCTCGTGGGCATCGGCGCGCTCGCGATTCCAGGAGTCGGTCCGTTCATCGCCGCGGGTCCGATCATGGCGGCCCTTGCGGGAGCAGGGGTCGGCGGCGCAATGGGCGGAATCACCGGCGCTCTCGTCGGCATGGGAATCCCGGAGTTCGAAGCCAAGCGCTACGAGGGAATGGTGAAGAACGGTGGAATCCTGATGTCCATCCACTCAGACGATTCGAGCTGGACCAAGAAGGGCAAGGCGGTGCTCGAGCAGAGCGGCGCACGGGATATCGCCTCGACCGGTGAGGCAAGGGGCGAAAAGCCGGGCCGTTCAGCCCTGGCGTAAGTTGCTGTTCTGATGTTCGAAGGCCCAGGTCCGATAAAAGGATCTGGGCCTTTCTTGTGCGTTCCTGGGGGCGAGCAGCTGCACTGCCGCTCGAACGGTGAGGTCGTCAGCCTACCCAGCGCTGTTCCACAACATCCCGTGCCGTAGCGACTACAAGCGTCCGGCGGCGGCCTTGAGCAGCGCGCTCACTTTGTCCTTCTGGGCGCGCGCGTCCTTCGACTCGAACGTCACGGTGAGCACCTTGCCCTTGGCGAACGCTATCGTTTCCACGCGGATCGGGTCATTCGATTCGTAGATCGCAGCATCGCCGACGCCGTTGATGGCTCCCGCAACCGTAGGGGCCTTCGCCATCTTCGCGCGCGCGAGCAACCCTTGCTTCAACGTCGCCGCATCCGTTCCCGGAAACGCTTTCGACATCTCGGTCACGCTGACGTTGAGGTAGGATCTTCCGGACTGCACGTTTCCGCCGGTTCCCCACCTGTACTGGCAGAGACGGGAGCTGAGCCCGTCGGTACTCGCGACAGCATCGACCTTTGCGCTGCCAGCGAGCGACTGGATCTCCTCGGGTTTCAGAATGCCGCACCCATCGCCCGGCTGCTCTGCTGCGAGCGCGGACCCGATGATTCCGACCGTGGCGAGCACCACTCCGACAACGAACGCGTCCGCTTTCATCTTTCCCTCGATTCCAGCTCCCGTTCCACTCCACGTCTCTTTCGACCGTGGTCCCCCGGAGTGACTCATCGCCTGGGACCAAGAGGCAGGCGAGCTGAACGCAGCGTGCCCTGTCCTCAGGAGCTGGACGCGCTGGGAGCGACGACCCCTGAACCCACGGCCATGTCAGTAGCGGCTTCCCTCCAGCCGGGAAACTAGCGCCGCGCCCGCGCTCTCGAGGGCGTCGCACGGCGGCGAGCCCGGGCGGGCCGAGCGCGGGCGGACGGGGCCGATCCACGACCCCTCGCCGTTGCCAGGCTCTGCTCGAGCGCGCGGGCGAGGTCCACCACCCGGCCGGGATGCGGCTCCGGCGGCGCCTCGATGGTCTGACCCTTCGCCTTCTTCCGGATCAGCGCCTCCACCTTCGCGCGGTGCTCGTCCTTGAAGCGCGCCGGCTGGAACTTGCCGGTCATCGATTTCACGAGCTGCTCCGCCATCTGCAGCTCCTTCCCGACGGTTGCGCTTCGCGCAACCTCCGGCGCCTCGAGGATCTCGTCCGCCCAGACCAGGGTCGTGAGCAGCAGCCGGCCGCCCACGCTGCGCACCATGCACAGGTGCTGCTTGGTGCTCAGCACGATGCGCGCGATCGCCACCTGGCCGGTCCGGGCCAGCGCCTCGACCAGCAGCGCGTAGGCCTTGCCCGATCGGCCCTCCGGTGCCACGTAGTACGAGTGGTCGATCTGCAGCGGGTCGATCTGCTCGAGCTTCACGAACTCCTCGATCGAGATGGTCCGGTCGCGCTCCGGCTCGGCCGCCCGGAGCTCGTCGGGGGTGAGCGTCACCACCTGGGTCTTCGACACCGGGTACCCCTTCACGATGTGCTTCCAGGGGACCTCCTCGCCATCGCGCTCGCAGACGCGCTTCTCGCGGATCCGGCCGTCGTCAGCGTCGTGGTAGAGGTGAAACTGGAAGTCCAGCCGCCGCGTCGCCGAGTAGAGCGAGACCGGCACGTTCACCAGGCCGAAGCTGATGGCACCTTTCCAGTAGGGGCGGGGCATGCCTCCAGGGTCGGGCCGATGTTGCCTGGACGGAAGAGGGGCCCCCCGGAAACTGTCGCCCGGAAGGCCAGCGGTTGCGCGGCGGGCTGGCAGGCATCATCTCCTCTGTCGAGGAGGCCTCAGATGGCCCGCACATCGACCTTGACCCTGGCACTCGTTGGCGCCGTCGCCCTCGGCGGCTGCGGGGTCCACACCACCGAGGGGATGGCGAAGGCGCTCGTCCCCGACGAGCAAGAGAACCAGCTCGGGCAGCAGGTGAAGCAGGAGCTGGACAAGCAGGGCACCAAGTACATCCAGGATCCGGAGATCGTGAACTACGTGCAGGGCGTGGCGAAGAAGATCTTCGTCTCCGCCAACAAGGACCGCCCCGGGGTCAACTGGAAGGTTTACGTCATCGACGACCCGAAGCAGGTGAACGCCTTCGCCACGCCGGGGGGCAACCTGTTCGTGTTCAGCGGCCTGCTGATGGCCGCGGACAACGAGGCTCAGCTGGCAGGGGTGTGGGGACACGAGTCGGGCCACGTGGTGGCGCGGCACTCGGCCAGGCAGATGGTGGACGCGATGGGCCTGGAGACGGTGCTCGGGATGGCGCTGGGCCAGAACCCCAACCAGCTCGCAGAGCTCGCCGGAACGCTGGCGGCCAAGGGCGCGCTGCTCTCGTACAGCCGGCAGGATGAGACCGAGGCTGACGAGTACGGCGCCCGGTACGCGGCCGCTGCGGGGTACGACCCGCACGGCATCATCCAGTTCTTCGAGAAGCTGAAGTCCATGGAGGGGAACGTGCCGTCGTTCGCGCAGTACCTCTCGGACCATCCGCTGACCGCGGACCGCATCACCCACCTCCAGCAGTACATCGCCGAGAAGCACCTCACCGGCACGGTGCTCGCGGCGGACCGCCTGCAACCGGTGAAGCAGAAGCTGATCGCCCAGGCGCAGAACGCGGGCCTGAAGCCTGCGGCCGCGCGCTGAGCCCGTCGACGGCTCCAGGCCTGATCCAGGGCCCGGTCAGCGACGGAGCAGCTGGAAGGCGAGGTTCCTCCCCAGCCCTCCTTCGAAGGCGAGAACTCGCCAGACCGCGAGCAGCCGGTCGATGGAGCAGGCCGACTTCAGCGGGCCCGCGTCCACCGCGTCGAAGCCAATGTCCCGGGCGAGCCCCAGCACGGTGGTCCTGGCGAGCGCATCGTCCGCGCAGACGAAGGTCGATGCCCGCGCCTCACCGAACCGGGGGTTGAGCATCACCTCGGCGGGCACGGTGTTGAACGCCCGCACCACCTTCGCGGTGGGGACGAAGCCGGCGATGATCTGGCTCGACGACCGCTCGTCGGTCGGCGGCTTGGGCGCGTTGGTGGGGTCGACGATGATCTTCCTGTCCAGGTCGCCCGCGGCGTGCAGCACCTCCTGCACCGCTCCGTACGGCACGCCCAGGAGCAGGACTTCCCCCCAGCGGCCCGCCTCCGGCAGGGCGACGAGTCCCGGCTCCTCGTCCTCGGCCTCGGCCGGGTCGCGAACGCCGTAGCGGACCTCGTGGCCGGCGCTGGCGAGGGCGTGCCCCAGCGCTGCGCCCACGTGTCCTCGTCCAAAGACGCCGATGCGCATCGTGTCCTCCTCCGGCAGGAGGGTGCGGACGCGGCCGGGCCCCCGCAAGCGCCCGGGAGCCCGTCCGTTCAGGGCTCGAGGGTCTCGGAGGGGCGTCGGGGGTTCGCGGACGTCCCGGTGAGCCGGACCCCGGCGAGCACCAGCACCCCGCCGACCCCCACCTCCCATCCGATGCGCTCTCCGAGCACCAGCCAGGCCGCGACCGCGGTGGCCACCGGCTGCAGGTTGCTGAAGACCGCCACCTTCGAGGCGTCGGTGCGCCCGAGCGCCCAGTACCAGAGGAGGTAGCTCACCACCGAGGTGAGCAGCGCCAGGTACAGGATGGACCCCTTCACCACCGCGCTCGAGGCGAGGATGAAGTCCGCCCGGAGCGCCCACGGCGCGACGGGAAGGAGCCACAGCGCACCGGCGATCATCGACCAGGCGGTGGCCCGGAGCGCGCCGTGCTCGCCGATGAACGCCTTTCCCTCGGCGGTGTAGAGCACCCAGGCGGTCACCGCCCCGAGGATGAGCAGGTCCCCGACGAAGACTCCGGAGAGCGCGCGGAGCCCGTGGGCGAGGAGCAGCACCAGCGCCCCGCCGAACGCGAGCAGGAGCCCGATCCCGGCCCGCGCGCTCGGGGCCTCGCGACCCCGGAGCACCGAGTAGAGGTACACCCCGATCGGCGTCAGCGCGTAGAGCAGCGAGGCGTGCGCCGCCGTGGAGCGCTGGAGCCCTGCGAAGAACAGGCCCTGGTTCAGCGGCCCGGCCAGCAGGCCGAGCGCGATGGTCGCCGGGAGAGCCCGCCGGGGCGGCAGCGCCGGGCCGGGTAGCACGACGACGAGCGCCGCGAACACCACCCCGCAGAGGAGGAAGCGCCAGAGCACCAGCGTCGAGACCGGCACCTCGGCCAGCGCCCGCTTGGCGACCAGATACGTCCCACCACTGATGGCGGTCTGGAGGAGGAGCGCGATCACGACGCCCCGCCCCACCCCGCCGGGGGACTCCACCACCTCGACCTCGGTGGCGAGCGGCGCAGTCAGGACGGAGGAAGTCGGGCGAGGGCCCATCGGGCGGCGTCACTCACCACGGCGCTCGGGTCCTGCGCCAGCATTTCCAGCACCGGGCGGGCCGCCGAGTCGCGGGCGGCGCCGAGCGCATAGGCGGCGTTCCGGCGCAGCCCGTCATACCCCGCGCGCGCCAGCGCCGTGCCGGGAACGAGCTCCGCATACGACTCGGGGCTCAGGGCCGCGAGCGCACGTGCATCGAGCCCGGCCACCGCCCGGGGCAGGAAGCGGTGCCCCGGCGCCGGGAGCGGGGCCGCGTTGAGCGGACAGACGTCCTGGCAGACGTCGCAGCCGAAGACATGCGGCGCCATCGCCTCGCGGTGCGCGAGCGGGACCGGCTCCTCGTTCTCGATGGTCTGGTACGAGAGACACGCCCGCGCGTCCACCCGTCCCGTCCCGTCGAGCGCACCCGTGGGGCAGGCGTCGAGGCAGAGCCGACACGTCCCGCACCGGTCCGGCGTCGCCCCGTCCGCGTACCCGTCCACCTCCAGCTCCACCAGCAGCACCGCGAGCAGGACCCAGGAGCCGAAGCCCGGCGTCACCAGGCAGCCGTTCCGGGCGATGACGCCCAGCCCGGCGCGCGCCGCCCACACCTTCTCCATGAAGGGTCCATGGTCCACCGAGCCGTACGTCTCGAGCCCCGGCCAGTCCGCCCGGAGCAGGCGGCGAAACGCCCGGAGCCGGTCCCGCAGCGTGGCGTGGTAGTCGCGGCCGCGCGCATAGCGGGCGATGGGCGAGGCCTCCACTGCGCCCGGCTCCGTCCAGTAGTTGCACGCCAGCGCCACCACCGTCCGCGCCCCAGGGAGAAGCCGGCGCGGATCCAGCCGGTCGGCGGCCCGCTCGGCCAGCCAGTCCATGTCGGCCGCCATCCCCGCCGCGAGCCAGTCGAGCAGCACCGGCGCAGGGATGGACTCCGGCCGCGCGAACCCGCAGAGGTCGAACCCCGCCTCGAGCGCGAGCGTGCGCACCCGTGCGGCGGAGGCGACGGCCGTCAGGGCGACGGAGTCCCGCCCGGAATCCACGGCACGTCCTTCACGCCCGCACGGTGGTTGGCCGCCCGCGCCAGGACGAAGAGGAAATCCGACAGACGGTTGAGGAACCGCAGGGTGACCTCGTCCACCTGGCCATCCCGGAAGAGCGGGACGACGGACCGCTCGGCCCGGCGGCACACGGTCCGCACCAGATGCAATGCCGCGCTCGCCGGCGTCCCTCCGGGGAGGATGAAGTGCGTCTGGGGCGGGAGCTCGTCCTGGAGCTCGTCGATGTGCTGCTCCATCGCCGTGATCCACTCCTCCCGGACGTGCGGGATGTGGGCATCGGCCCGGGTGCCACGGGGCGTGGCGAGCACCGCGCCGACGGTGAACAGCTGGTCCTGGAGGTCCTGGCACCATGGATCCAGCGCGCCGAGCCCGGCCGCCCGGGCGACGCCGAGCGCGGCGTTCAGCTCGTCGACGTCACCGTAGGCCGCCACCCGGGCGTCGTCCTTCGCCACCCGGCCGCCTCCGAAGAGGCCCGTCTGTCCGGTGTCGCCCGTGCGCGTGTAGATCTTCATCGGGTCAGGCCGTCACCCTAGGGCCAAGTGGCCGCCCCACGGAAGTCGGAGCCGGGGCAGCCGTCTGCTATGAGGACCCGGCGCCGGCCCCCCACGCACGTGAACGACGAGCACTCCGACAGCGCCGGCCGACGCACCGGGCCGTGGTTCATCCTCGCCGCGGCGACGCTCTGGTCCACCGCCGGGGCGGCGATCAAGCTCTGCAGCCTCTCGGGCTGGCAGATCAACTTCGGGCGCTCGGCGGTCGCGGCGCTGTTCCTCGCCGCCTTCATCCCCGGGGCGCGCCGGCGGCCGGACCGCTCGGTGGCCTGGGTCGCGGTGGCCTACGCCTTCACCGTGCTGCTCTTCGTCCTGGCGAACAAGCAGACCACCAGCGCCAACGCCATCTTCCTCCAGGACACCGCGCCGCTCTGGGTCCTGCTCCTCAGCCCGGTGCTGCTCGGTGAGCGGCCCACACGCGGGGAGCTGCTCTCGGCACCGCTCTTCCTGGTGGGCCTGCTGCTCTTCTTCCTCGACCAGCTCTCGCCGGGGCAGGCAGCCGGGAACGTCATCGCCGTGGCCTCGGGCGTGGCCTTCGCGCTCTGCATCCTCGGGCTGCGCAAGCTCGGGTCACGGAACGTGGCCGCCATCGTCTGGGGCAACGCGCTCGCCTCGCTGATGTCGTTGCCGATGGCACTGCGCGGCCCGGCCCCGACCGTGCGTGACCTGGGCATCGTCCTCTTCCTCGGCCTGTTCCAGCTCGGGGCGAGCTACGCCCTGTTCGCTCGCGGAGTCCGCCACACGCCCGCCGTGGAGGCCTCGCTCCTGGCGCTGGTCGAGCCGGTGCTGAACCCGGTCTGGACCTTCCTCCTCGCGGGCGAGCGCCCGGGTCCGTGGGCCATCCGCGGGGGGGCCCTGATCCTCGCCGCGACGCTCTGGCGAACCCTGGCACCCTGGATCGAGGGACGCCGGCGGGGCGCCCCCGGCGGGAGCGCGGGCTAGAACGCCGTCCGGAACCCGATCCGGAAGATCACGTCGAGCGCCGGGCCGTCGGGGAACGGGTCCTCGACGATGCTCAGCCAGAGCTCCGTCTTGGGGTCGATGCGGAAGATCCACCCGAAGTCGATGGAGAAGTCGGCCAGGTCCATGGGCCGGAGGTCGATCCCGCTGAACGGCGGCGTCTGCACGAAGAAGTTCGCGTAGAGGAAGTTCCTCCAGGTCAACCGCACCCGCGGACCGCCGGAGAACGAGGCGAAGAACACGTTCTCGAACGCGGCGAGCGTCCCCGTCCGGGGGGTGAAGCCCACCCCCACCGAGCCGCTCAGGGTGAGCCAGCTCGCGGCCGGGGCCTCGGCGGTGAGGATGAAACCGGTCTGGAGCGTGCCCGCTCCGTAGCCGACCGCGGTCGAGGTGGGCACCCCGAGCACGAAGAGCAGCTGGGCGTGCGACCCGAGCGTCCAGCCCACGCCGAGCCGGGTGTCGCCGAGCGCCAGATCGACCGGGCGGTACCGGAGGTTCTGGCCCTTGCCGTAGACGACGTCGTA
>JADGQZ010000334.1 GCA_017881345.1 Myxococcaceae bacterium
CCTGGGCTTCCACGATGCCGGACGACGCGGTCAGACCGGCCATGAGACCCAGGGCGACGAGTCCCGCTCGACGAAGTGCACGCATTGCTAGCCTCCTCCAAATGCCCGCCCGGGGGCCGGGCGGCGGATTGCTGGTGTGTGGCCAACGGGATGAACGGAATGTGCCTTTGTCGCTGGACACCCTGTGTGACCTGCCGTGAATCAGGATGACGAGCGACACAGGGCGAAGCTGGGCACCTTCCGCGCGTCCACAACTGCCAGCGTTCAGGTCGCAGTGATTGGGGACAGCCTTGCGCGCAGGTGGAACGGGGTACGCGCCGGCGCCTCGTCGAGCCGCAACCGCAGTCGGGCTCGAATGGCGCGAGGCCAGCCCGGGCGAACCGGACCGGCCTCGGGGGATCGGCGCGGCGACGCAGCTCTACTAGGGTGCGCTCAGCGCGGCGGTGAGCACGACCGATCGGCTCGACGGGAAGGTGGTCCGGTCGGGCGCGGCGGCACCGTCGCTGCTGGCCTCGATCTCGAGGAAGTAGGTGTTCCCGCCCGAGATCAGGCCCGGAGGCAGCTTCACGGAGACCGTGCCGGAGAAGGACCGCGCCTCGATGCCGAGGCGACCGGCGCGGGTCGAGGTGGTGGCGTGGGCGGCATCGGGCAAGAGGTGCTGGATGCGCACCTCGTAGCGCGCCGGAGTGCCGGAGGCGGGGGGGTCGAAGGAGAGCGTGGGCGCGGCGGAGATGGCGAGCGGCGAGGACGTGCCCGCCGCGAGCGTCACGGCGCTCTTCCCGTCCACGGTGACGTTCCGCACCGGTCCGATCGGGAGCGCGAGGGTCTGCGGCGCGGTGGCGAGAGCGAAGGAGGCGGAGACCCCACCGGCGAAGACCTGGAGCGCGGTGGCCGCGCCGGGGGCGGTATAGCTCACGAAGTAGTCCTTCTCGACCGCGCCGAAGGTGCCCCAGCCGGCCGGGAACGGGTCGCAGTACGGCAGGCTCCCGAGGTCGACGCTGGTGGCGCCCAAGGATGGCGCGGCGATGAGCAGGTCGGGTGCGGTGTCGTAGGCGCCGTGATCGTTCCCGCCCGGCAGCCCCTGGATCGAGAGGAGCCGCTGGGAGGCGACGGCGTGCGGGCCGAAGAGCGAGGCGGATGCTTCGTCGAAGAAGGACGCGTCGAGCGAGAGGCCTGCCAGGGTGGCGCACGCCGCGGGTGAGACTTGCGAGATGGGAGACAGTCCCATGCTGAAGCTCGTGTTGGCGGCCCATGCGCTCGCCTGCACCTGCGAGCTGGAGCGGGTGAGGGCGACGTAAGGGGTACCATCCCGGGCCACGGCCGACTCGAGCTGGTTCACGATGAGCGTATCCCCGGCCTGCGGCAGCGGCTCGCCGTTCAGGTCGTAGGTGAAGAGCGCGCTCACCGCGTCGGCGGCGGGGACGGTCTGCTCGAGATCCGCGAGCAGGAGCCCCGCGCCCGGTGAGATCATCTCGAACGAGTCGGATTGGTTCCAGGGAGCGAGGTTGAGCGCCGTGAGGTCGATGCGCGTCGGCTGGCCGGCGTGGACGGCGCCGGTGCGGCCGAAGAAGACCGAGCCGAGGTCGAGGATCCGCTTGCGGGTGACGAAGTGGTCCGAGCCCACCTGGATGAGGTTCGTTCCGGAGGGGGCGCCGGTGATGCGAAAGGTCCCGTCCACGCCACCGGAACCCGCGTAGCTGGCGCCGCTCCCGTCGGTCGCGGCGACGGTCGCCGTCGAGAGATCCAGCTGGGCGGCGGTGGAACCAGTCTCCGAGAGGTTCGTCACCGCCATGGTCCCCGTCACGTCGGCCTGCCAGCCGACGAAGCCATGGCCGAGCCTCGTGACGCTCGCCGTTGCAAGCCCTGCGCTCACGCTCTCGTCGAGCTCCTCCCAGCCGGCCGGGTTGGACCAGAAGACTCGCGCCTGGTCGAGGCTGCCCTGGAAGGCGATCCGGATCGTGACCGGCGTCTGGAACGAGAGGCCGGCGGGGGTGAACGCGTACGTACGACTGAACGCGGAGAACCCCTGCGTCGCGGTGCTCGACCTGGCGATCGTGATCGTCTGGGGGCTCGCGAGTGCGCCGGGGGGGATGCTCACGGTCACCTCGCTGCCGAGCTGCACGGTCCCGCCCGCCGGCCCTATCGTGGCCGCGGCGGAGGTCCCGTCACTCGAGTTGCTACCGCAGCCAGCAGCCAAGATGCTGAGAACGATCATCGCGCAGAGGCGTGACGTGGTGCCCTTCATGGGGAAGCCCTCCTGACAGCTCGAGTGTGGCGCGCGGTCGGATGGCACCGCGTGGAAGTCCGGTCGCCGGAACGGGTGCGAGACTCTTGCGGGGTCGGTTTCATCGGCGCCAACCGTGCTTGCGCACGAACCGGCCCCCGCCAAGCTCATCGCCCAGGACGTCCGAGTGCTCGAGGTCGGCTGTTCCGTCTCCGGCGGGGGTAAGGCCCGTCACTGGGGACCCGCCGGGCGCGCCGCCGCTCGCGTTCACTGGAGGAAGCGCACTCGCCATGCCGCCGCGAGCTGCCACCCTCACGCTGTACTGACCTGGAGCGTCCGGTGTGAAGGGCACCTCGTATAGGCCTCCGCCGATCTCGCGCGCGGCCAGGAGGACCTCCTCGTTTCCTGGGGTGCGGATCAGCGACAGCGAGAGTTCCGCGGCGGAAACGGACGCACCCGCAGGATCCGTGGCGCGGAACCTCAGGACGGCGGGCTCACCTGGTCGTAGACGCGCGTGCTTGGCGTCGAAGAGCGGCTCGACGACGATCGTCGTGGCGTCGGCTCGTGGCATGCCCACCCGCTCCTCGCCCGGGGACGCCGGGTCCCTCGATGCGCGCGAGACCTCCAGGGGGCTGGGCTCCGAGGCCTCCGCGCGCGCTCCCGCCGCCTGGCCACGTTCGAGGAGGAAGGCCGCGGCCGCCCCACCCGCGACGGCGAGACCGGCCAACGCCATCAACATCCGTCTGGACGCGCTGACGACGGAGCGGACGCTACGAGTGGAAGAGCAGTTCATGGGATCGCCTTGATGTGCCGAGCGCCGCATCCACGGTTGGCAGCCACGCGAGTCGCTGGGGAAGCTAGCCGCGCGCCGCCACCCGACCAGCCCCACGTCCCAAGGCGATCTCCCGGTTGAACCTCGGCCGCGGGACTTCGCCTTGGGCGGGCTCCCGACGGACCCGTTCGCGAGCCGGCGGGCGCTGCAGGGGAGAACGGTGCTCACGGCCGCCGACGATTAGGCCTTCCACAGCGGGCTGCGCGCGGTGCAAAGTGCTCACACGCACCGGTCGCCCGGGAACGCCGCGGAGAATCCATGAACGTCCTCGTCCTGAACTGCGGCAGCTCCTCGGCGAAGTTCGCCGTCATCGACCCGACCACGGGCCGGGAGCACATCTCGGGGCTCGCGCAGCGCCTCGGCTCGCCGCACGCGAGCCTCGACTGGAAGGTCGACGGGCACAAGCATTCGCGCGTCCTGCACCAGGCCGACCACGACGCGGCGCTGCGCATCGTGGTGGACCTGTTGAAGGAGCTCGAGCTCGCGGGCGGCCTGGCCGCGGTCGGCCACCGCGTCGTGCACGGTGGAGCGCGCTTCTCGGGGTCCATCCCCATCACCGCCGAGGTGATCGCCAAGATCGAGGAGTGCATCCCGCTCGGCCCGCTCCACAACCCATCCAACCTGCTGGGGATCGAGATCTCCAAGGAGCTGTTCCCCCACCTGCCCCAGGTGGCGGTCTTCG
>JADGQZ010000335.1 GCA_017881345.1 Myxococcaceae bacterium
CGCCCGGGCCAGTCGCTGCAGCCAGTCCGGCCACGTCTGCGAACGATGGCAGCGGCCCCGAAGACCCTCCTGCAGCGGCGGCGGCCTCGGCCGTGCCAGGGACCAGCGCGTCCGCGGCGGTACTGGCCGACCGGAAGCCAGGTGTGGAGGAAGGGCGTGAGCCTCAAGCGGCCGCGGCCAAACCCGCGCGGCGTCCGCGCTCCGCGCTCAAGACGGCGCGACAGCGAGCGATAGCGCCGATCTTGGCTCGGCCGATGGGCGAGAGCTTGGTGAAGTCGGGTACGCCCGAGCCAGAGCCGGGGGACGGTTCCTCCCGCAACGAAGCGTCGGATGCTCTCGCGACCGGTGGGTTGGTTCCACCCCGGTCGGGGGAACCGAACATCGCGCCGGCCAGCACGGGCGCGGCCGCTCAAGAGAAGGCTCCGCCCTCTCCCGAGGAGCTGCCCGTGCCCGCCAGCGACAAGGAGGCTGACCCGGCCCCGACCGTCGGAATCGAGCCTGATCCGTTCCAACCCGACGAAGCGAAGTGAGGCGCCGGCCCGCCCCTCCGGCATTGGGCCTAGCCACTCTTCGCCGGGTCGCCGGCCGGGGGGTGACACAGTTCACGAACCACGGTAAGCAGCGCGCGAGGGTCGATGGGTTTGGCCAGGTACTCGGAGACGCCGAGCTCGCTCGCCACCTCGGTCAGGTTCGCGTAGGCCGAGATGAGCACCACCGGAATTTCCGCCAGAGAGGCGAGGCGCATCTGCTCCTCCCGAAAGGTCCGCCCGTCCATGATGGGCATCATCAAGTCGAGCACGATGGCGCAAGGGCGCCGGGACGCATCGGCAAGGAGATCGAGGGCCGACTGGCCATTGGCGGCGCCCAACGGGCGCAACCCTTGGTCCTCAAGGTAGGCCATCAGGGACTCGCGGATATCCTCATCGTCGTCGATGACGAGTACGTAGGGTCCGTCTTCAGTCCTCCGAGGTTCCATTTCCATGGGGAGACTCGATCTGCGCCACCAGCGGGAGGTGCAAGGTGAAAACCGTGCCGCCGCCGGGGCGATTAGCGGCGGAGATAGTCCCGCCATGGGCCTTGACGATCTGGCGGGACACGTAGAGACCCAAGCCCAATCCGCCGTAATGGCGGATGGACGAGGCCCGCTCGAAACGCCCGAAGATGCGCTCCAGATCGCCCTCGGGAACGCCGGGGCCCTGATCTTTCACCTTGACGATCGCGTCCTGATCGACGCGGGCCACCGATATCTCCACGGGAGTTCCCGCGCCGTATTTGAACGCGTTGCCCAGCAGGTTCATGAAGACTTGCTCGATCCGCAAGCGATCCCAGGTTCCAGGTACAGGCGTGGCGCTTTCGAGCAGGAGTGCGCAGCCCGCTTTCGCGGCCTGTCCGCGCATGTTATCGACCACCTCCGCGACGGTTTGCGCTAGATCGAGGGGGACCGGGTCGAGCACCACCTTGCCCTGAGTCAGTCGCGAGACATCGAGCAGAGAATCGATGAGGGCGGTCAGGCGCTCCACGCTGCGCGCAGCCCGTGCCAGCCGCCGCTCGCGCTTGACCTCGTCGCTCCCCGGGTCCTGTCTCATGGCATGGAGGTCGATTTGCAGAGCGGTTAGCGGAGTCCTGAGCTCGTGCGAGGCGATGAGGAGGAACTCGTCGCGCAAGTGAACGGCCTCCTCGGCCCGCGCACGCTGCAAACGCTCCTCGTCGAGCTGGCGACGCTGGGTGAGGTCGCGCGTGATCTTGGCGAAGCCAATCAGCTGGCCGGCCGAGTTTCGAATGGGGGTCAGCACGGTGCTGGCCCAGAAACGCGACCCGTCCTGGCGCACGCGCCAGCCTTCGTCTGCAACCTTGCCGTCGCGGGCGGCCCGCTGGAGCTCGCGATCGCAGACGCCCGATCGCGCCTCGGAGTCGTCACGAAACACCGAGAAGTGCTTGCCAATGATCTCGTGCGCCTTGTAGCCCTTGATGCGCTCGGCACCGCTGTTCCAGGTCGACACCATCCCGTGCGGGTCAAGCATGAAGATCGCGTACTCCTGGACTCCCTCCACCAGAAGCCGGAAGCGTTCCTCGCTGCGCAGCAGCTCCTCGCTCCGTTTCCGCCGCTCGTCGTGGGCTTCCTGGCGGCCGGTGAGGTCGCGAGGCTGGTCCGAAGCCCCGGGTGGCGGTTCGTGGGTGGACGGATTGTCGGGAGACTGCCGCGGTTCCGCACCACCGACGTGGGGCAGGCGGCGCGAGGCGGTCGTGAGATTGGCGGACGTGCTCATGCTCCCCCCAACCGGGACGCTGCCGTGCGACGAAGCCTCTGTTGGTCCACCCCGTGCCCGACGAGATGAAACATTAGCATGCACCTCCAATCGACTGTAGCTAATGCAAAACCTAAGCCGCGAAGGGCGTTCGGTCGGAGCCGCTCCGTGACAACAGCGCCAGCGCGCGCTGGCCTCAGCACCTCCGCCACGGTTGAGCGCAAACTGTGCGCGACGGGTTCTGCTCGAGGTAATTGCGGCCGTCCCGTCCCACGCCGCCCCTGACTAGAGTGCTCTAGGAAGCGGGGCTGTCCGAGCTGGTTGACAGCCGCAGATCGAACCGCCCGGGGCTCGAGATGGCTTCGTCGAGCAGGTCCGGACGGCTCGTGGTGGCGATGAAGAGCACTTTGTCGGGCATCGGC
>JADGQZ010000336.1 GCA_017881345.1 Myxococcaceae bacterium
CAAAAAAAAGGCGGGTCTCCTCGCGCGCGATTACGCGCGGGGACCCGCCGGGGTGTCAACGTCCTGGACTAGTTCTTCGGGGTGATGAGTTCGACCGTGCGCTGCGCGGTCTCGTTCATCGCCTTGCGCCACTGGGCGCTGAACTGCTCGCCGGCGGTGATGGCCTCCTTCGCCACGCGGCCAGCCTCCTCGACGGCGGTGACAGCCTGGGCCACGCCCTGCTTCTCGAACTTCTCAACCTCGGCGAGCGCCGCGGTGAAGCGGTTGGTGGACTCGGACATCAGCTTCAGCCACTCATTGCCAAACTGCTGCATCTGCGAAAAAACGGTCTTCTGATCCATGGTTTTCTCCTCCCGAGGGTCCGGGTTCCCTACTCGAATAACACCGGGTGGAGGGGTGTCAAGACGCTTTTGCTGCGGCGCAGCAAAACGAACCTCTCGAAGGTGGGACGCGCGGGTTGGCTTCTCGTTCTTCCGGGACATTTTTCTCTCCTGGCGCTTGTCGGCAATGGGTCCAGTAAGCGCGCCGGGGAGAGGGAGTCAAGCCCGGTTTGTTGCAGTGCAACAGGAACCCTACTGGCGGCGGGGCTTCCGGGTCCCCTTCAGGCTCCGCCGGAGGGCGGCCACCTCGCGCCGGAGCTCGCCCAGCTCGTCGCGGGCCGGGGGGGAGGCCGGCTCGGGCGGCCGGGGCCGCTCGGTCGAGGTCGGGGAAGGGAAGGGCCGCAGCGCGGAGAACGGGTTGTAGAGCCCTCCGAGCCCGCTCTGGGTCTGGAGGTAAACCTCCAGCGCCCAGCTCACGTAGCGGCCCAGGAAGTCCGCCAGCGGGCCGTCTCCCATGCGGATGAGCTGGAGCAGGAGCGGGACCGGAAGCAGCCGGGCGGCGTTCCGGTCCTCGAAGATGATCTGTGCCAGGGTCGGAGCCGTCAGGTCCGACCCCGTCTTCGCGTCGAGGACCTGGACGTCCGCTCCGGCGCGAATCCGCTCCGCGATCTCGTCGAGCCGGACGTAGCGGCTCTGCTCGGTGTCGTAGAGGCGGCGGTTCCCGTACTTCTTCACCAGCATCGGCCACGTCCTTCCTGCGTCGGACCCTGGTGCTCCGGTGTGCGTGCGCAGCAAAGTTTGCGCGGCCAAACAAACGCTGGACTGCCGGTCCCGGGGTTCATAGATTTTCGAATCAGTGTACTTCGCCCACGACCTGAACAGAGCCTTCGCCCGTCCACTCCATACCTGGGCGGCGATGCTCCGGTCCGCGTGGACGCACCCCTTCAACCTCGCGGCGGGGCTCCCGCCGGTCCGGATGCTCGCCGCGGCCGCCGAGATGGTCGAGCGGGCGACCGCCGACTACCCGAAGCCAGCCTTCGGCCTGGAGAAGACGGTCATCGACGGCCTCGAGGTCGAGGTCCGCGAGGAGCTGATCCACGAGACGGCATTCTGCCGGCTCCTGCACTTCGAGCGGGAGGTCATCCGTGACGACCCTCGGGTGCTCATCGTCGCGCCGCTCTCCGGCCACCACGCCACGCTGCTCCGCGAGACGGTGCGCGAGCTGCTCCCCGACCACGACGTCTACATCACCGACTGGGTGGACGCCCGGGTGGTGCCGCTCACCGCGGGCAAGTTCGACCTGGCCGACTACGTCGACCTGGTCGTCACCCATCTGAGAGAGATTGGCCCCGGGGTCAACATCCTCTCGGTCTGCCAGCCCGCCGTTCCGGTGTTGATCGCCACCGCGATGCTGGCCGAAGCGGACGACCCGGTGCAGCCGGCGAGCATGGTGCTCATCTCGGGCCCGGTGGACACCCGGGTGAATCCCTCGTCGGTGAACCAGTTCGCCCGGGTGCACTCGCTGAAGTCGCTCGAGGCGATGGTCATCCAGCGGATCCCGATCGGTCACGCGGGCTCCGGCCGACGGGTATACCCGGGGATCCTGCAGCTCTGGTCCTTCATGTCTCTCGACCCCCACCTGCACGTCGACGCCCACGTCGGCCTGTTCAAGGACGTGGTGAAGGGCGAGCTGGAGTCGGCCGACAAGCGGCGGAAGTTCTACGACGAGTACTTCGCGGTGATGGACCTGCCCGCCGAGTTTTATCTGGAGACGGTGCAGCACGTGTTCCACCGGCACAGCCTGCCGAAGGGAAAGATGCTGCACCGCGGGAAGCCCGTCCGTCTGGACGCGATTCGCCGGAGCGCCCTGATGACCATCGAGGGCGCCGACGACGACATCACCACGCCCGGGCAGACCCACGCCGCACACGGCCTGCTCTCGTCGCTCCCCGCCAGCTGGAAGGAGCACCACCTCCAGGAGGGGGCCGGGCACTACGGGACCTTCAGCGGCCGGCGGTTCCGGGAGCAGATCGCTCCGAGGATCCGGGCGTTCTTCCGCGCGAAGAGGTGACGGGGCGGGCGCCTCCGGGCGCGCGGAGACCCCTCGCGGGCAGGCCCTCCTGGCCCTAGTCTCGGGCTGACCATGGGGACCGGAGCACTCGAGGAGCTCGGAGCAGCGGCAGCCATCGCCCTGCTCCAGCGTGGTGCCCTGACCGCCGAGGCGCTGGTGCGGGCCTGCCTCGACCGCATCGGCCGCGACGAGCCGCGGATCCACGCCTGGGCCTGGCTGGACCCGGACCAGGCGGTCGCCGCGGCCCGGGCGATCGACGCTGCGGGGAGAAGGCCTCCGCTCTTCGGGCTCCCGGTCGGCATCAAGGACATCATCGACACCGCCGATGCCCCCACCGAGTGCGGAACCCTGCTCTACCGGGGCCGCCGGCCGGAGAAGGACGCGGCTTGCGTCGCTGCCCTGCGCGCCGCCGGCGGGCTGGTGCTCGGCAAGACCGTGACCACCGAGCTGGCCTTCTTCGCCCCGGGACCGACCCGCAATCCGCGGAACCCCGCCCACACGCCCGGTGGCTCCTCCAGCGGCTCGGCGGCGGCGGTCGCCGACGCGATGGTTCCTGCTGCGCTCGGGACCCAGACCGCCGGATCGGTCATCCGCCCCGCGGCGTACTGCGGCGTCGTCGGATTCAAGCCGTCCCACGACCTGCTCTCGCTCCAGGGCGTGCATCCGTTCGCGCCATCGCTGGACACGCTGGGGGTGTTCGTCCGCTCGGTCGTGGACGTCGCGCCGCTGCTCACCGCGCTCGGCGCTCCTGTCGAGGTGATGGAGCTCCCGCGCCCGCCGCGGATCGGGCTGTGGCGGAGCGCCCAGTGGTCCCGCGCCACCCCGGCGATGCAGGCGCGGGTGGAGGAGGTCGCCTCCCAGCTGGTCCGGGCGGGAGCGATGGTGCAGGAGGTCGAGCCGCTCCCCGACGAGGCCGCGGTCGCCGAGGGCCAGGGCCTGATCATGGCAGTCGAGGCAGCGCGGACCTTCGAGGCGCTGCGGAAGACGTCTTCCTCCAGCCTCAGCCTGCAGCTCCGGACGCTGCTCGATCGGGGCGCCGCCGCCTCGCCGGACGAGGTGGGCGTGGCGAAGGAGCGCGCCGGACGGGCGTGGACCGCGGCCACGAGACTTCTCGCCAAGCTCGACGTTCTGCTGACGCCCAGCGCCGCCGACGAGGCTCCGGAGGGGCTGACCAGCACCGGCGACCCGGTGTTCAACCGCGTGGTGACGCTTCTCGGCTTCCCCGCCATTTCCTTGCCCGCGGGCACCGGCCTCTCGGGGCTTCCGCTGGGCGTCCAGCTGGTGGGAGCGCCCCGAGGGGAGGCGGAGCTCCTGGCGGTGGCGGCGTGGGTCGAGGCGCGGCTCAGGTGAGTTGCAGACGGCAGATACGAACCGACGCATCGTCGGGGTCCGGCGCGATGCTGAACCCGAGCCGCCTCGCCAGGCGCAGCATGGGCTGGTTCACGGCCAGCACGAAGCCGTCCATCTCCCTCATCCCCTGCCGCTTTGCCGCGTCGATGAGCGCGTTCATGAGCGTGGTCGCGAGTCCGACCCCGCCGAATCTGGGTGCGACGGAGATCGCGAACTCGCAACGGGCCCGATCGGGCTCGACGAAATAGACGGCCAGCCCCACGATGTCGATGCCGTCGTCCGCCGGGACCGTGGCCGCGATCCCGATGACGCTTTCAGGAACCGCTGCCAGCGCCTCGCGCAATTGCGCGCGGTCGAGCTCTGCCACCGTCCCCATGAAGCGGAGGTAGCGTGCCTCCTCGCTCATCCGGCCGAAGGCCTGGAGCAGCTCCGCCTCATCCGAGGGCACAACGGCGCGGATGTGGACTGCCCGCCCGTCGCGCAAGGTGACGTCGACGTCCGTGAAGGGGGTGTTCATCGCTGCCCTCGCTCGGCCGGCGAGGCCAGTCTAGCGCCGCGGCTCTGCGATCCTGCGTCTCTCATGTTAGACGCCCCGCAGATGCAGTCCGCCGCACCGGCCCCCCCGCTCGACCTGCTGGGCCTCCCGCTCGAGCAGCTGACCCGCCTCGTCGTCGACGAGCTCGGGGAACGGCCGTTCCACGCCCGGCAGCTCTACCGGTGGATCCACCAGCGCGGGGTCACCGACTTCGAGGAGATGACCGACCTCTCGAAGACTCTCCGGGCGAGGCTTCGCGAGCGCTGCGCCCTCGAGCCGCTGGTCAAGGACCTCGAGCAGCGGAGCACCGACGGCACCATCAAGTACCGCTTCCGCACCCACGACGGCCGGCTCATCGAGAGCGTCTACATGCCGGCGACGGACCGGAAGACCCTCTGCGTCTCCACCCAGGTCGGCTGCGCCATGGCCTGCAAGTTCTGCATGACCGGCACGCTGGGGCTGCTGCGCAACCTCACGGCCGCCGAGATCGTGGCCCAGGTGCATGTGGTCAACCGCGAGGTGGCACGGAACGAGGCCCTGGCGATGACCCGCCCGCTCACCAACCTCGTCTTCATGGGCATGGGCGAGCCGCTCCACAACTTCGACCACCTCAAGGACGCGCTCCACATCCTCCAGTCCGAGGACGGGCCGAACTTCTCCCACCGGCACATCACCGTCTCCACGGTGGGGCTCGTCCCGATGATCGCCCGGCTCGGCGCCGAGACGGACGTGAAGCTCGCCATCTCGCTCAACGCGAGCACCGACGCACAGCGCGACGAGCTGATGCCGGTCAACCGGAAGTGGAAGATCGCCGACCTGATGGAGGCCTGCCGGCAGTTCCCGCTGCGTCAGGGACGGCGCATCACCTTCGAGTACGTCCTGCTCCGCGGCGTGAACGACGCCGACGAGGACGCCGAGCGCCTCATCGCGCTGCTCCGCGACGTCCCGGCCAAGGTGAACCTCATCCCGTACAACGAGAACCCCGGCCTCGGGTTCTTCACCACCGGCGAGGATCGGGCCGAGCGCTTCCGCGAGATCCTTGCCCAGGGCCACGTGGCGGCCTTCATCCGCGAGAACCGGGGGCGGGACATCGCCGCCGCCTGCGGCCAGCTGGCCAACCGCCAGGGCCCCGCGTCAGCCGTACCGGAGGTCCCTGAGGCCGTGTAAACCCTCAGGATCCTGGCGCGTTCTTGACAAGGGAGCGAGCGGCGACTAATCCCGCGCGTTCCCAAGGACGGAGAGGATTCATGGCTGTCGTGCTTCGGCTCGCTCGCGCGGGCGCAAAGAAGATGCCGTACTACCACGTGGTTGCCACCGACTCGCGCAACCCGCGGGACGGCAAGTTCATCGAGGCGATCGGGGCGTATGACCCGAACCTCGAGCCCCCGAAGATCGAGTTCCAGCAGGAGAGGCTCGAGCACTGGCTCAAGGCGGGCGCAACCCCGTCGGAGACCGTCGCGGGCCTCATCAAGCGCGCCAGCAAGACCCCCAAGGCCTGAGGAAGGCCGTGGAGGAGCTGTTGATGTCTCTGGTCCGTGGGCTGGTGGACCGCCCGGACCAGGTCGAGCTGCGGAGCCAGCCGGAAGAGGGCGGCACGCTGTTCGAGCTGAAGGTCGCCCCCGAGGACGTTGGCAAGGTCATCGGACGCGACGGCCGCACCGTGAACGCCATCCGGACGCTGCTCTCCGTCGCCGCACAGCGGCGCGGGCTGAAGGCGCGGCTCGAGGTGCTCGACGACCGGCGCGCCCCCGCACCGCCCGTGCCTCCGCCCTCCGACCCGCCGCCGGCCGGATGACCCCGCCTCGCCCCACGCTGGAGGTGGGGTACGTGGCACGTGTGCACGGGCTCAACGGCGAGCTCGCGGTGAAGACCTTCGACCCCGACTCCGAGGCGCTCGACGCCGTCCGCCGGCTGATCGTCCGGCTCCGCTCGGGCGAGGAGCGCGCCGTCGAGGTGGTGAGCACCCGCCGGATGACCGGCGCCATCCTGGTCTCGCTGCGGGGAGTTCGATCCCGCTCGGCGGCCGAGCCCTTCAAGGGCGCCACCGTCCTGGTGCACCGGGAGGACCTCCCGCCCCCCGCCGAGGGGGAGTGGTTCCAGGGAGATCTGGTGGGCCTCGAGGCCCGCACTCCCGAGGGTGTGCCGCTGGGCCGGGTGACCGAGATCTGGAACACCGGCCCGGTTCCGAACCTGGTCATCCAGGGCACCGCTCCCGAGCCCCTGGTGGTGCCCTTCGTCGACGAGTTCGTCCCCGAGGTGGATCTCCAGGCCGGAGTGCTCGTCGTGCGGCCTCCGGAGATGCTGGAGTAGGCACCGGCCATGTGGCAGGCGGAGATCCTGACGCTGTTCCCGGCGATGGTGACCGGGTACCTCGAGGCGAGCATCCTCGGGAAGGCGCGCGCCCGCGGTCTGCTCCGCGTCGCACCGCGGGACATCCGGGAGCACGCCGAGGGCAAGCACCGGGTGACCGACGATGCGCCGTACGGCGGCGGGGCGGGGATGGTGATGAAGCCCGAGCCGCTCGTCGCCGCCATCGAGGCCGCCCGGGCGGCGCTGCCGGGCGCCCGCGTCCTCCTCACCTCACCGCGCGGCGAGCGCTTCACGCATCGCATGGCGCGGGACCTGGCCGCAGGGCCGACCGATCTCGTCCTGGTGGCCGGCCGCTACGAGGGCGTGGACGAGCGGGTCCGGGGCCACGTCGACGGGGAGGTCTCCCTGGGCGACTTCGTCCTCACCGGCGGCGAGCTCGCCGCGCTGTGCATCGTGGACGCGGTGGCGCGGCTGCTCCCCGGGGTCCTGGGCAACGCCGAGTCGTCCGGCGCCGAGAGCTTCGAGGGCGGGCTGCTCGAGTACCCGCACTACACGCGGCCCCCGGAGTTCCGCGGGGTGGGGGTCCCGGAGGTCCTCCAGGGCGGCGACCACGCCCGCATCGCCCGCTGGCGGCGCTGGCACCAGCTCCAGCTCACCCGGGCGCGGCGGCCGGATCTGCTCGACGGTGCGGGCCTGTCGGACGAGGACCGCCGCCTGCTCGCACTGGACGAGAAGGACCTCTGAATCCAGGGGCTTGTGCTTGCGACGCGACGGGCCGTCTGCTATCTGGCCCGGCTCCCCACCCGTTGGAGTACCCGAATCATGCGCCCGAGCGCCCTGGATTACATCGAGTCGAAGCAGCTCCGGAAGGACGTCACCGAGTTCCGCACCGGTGACACCGTCCGGGTCCACTGGAAGGTCCGGGAAGGCGAGAAGGAGCGGGTCCAGCCGTTCGAGGGTGTGGTCATCCGCAAGACCAAGGGGAACAACCGCGCCACCTTCACCGTGCGAAAGATGTCCTACGGGGTCGGCGTGGAGCGCATCTTTCCGCTGCACAGCCCGCGCTACGAGCGCATCGACGTGCTGACCCGCGGTGACGTGCGGCACAACCGCCTGTTCTACCTCCGGGGGCTCCGCGGCAAGGCGAGCCGCGTGGACACCCAGGAGGAGCTCGTCGAGGGGCCCACCGCAGCTGCTCCTGCCGCTGCGCCGGCCGCCGAGGCTGGCTCCGAGGCCCCTGCCCCCGCTCCCGCTGCGAAGGGCAAGAAGGGCAAGGGCGGCAAGGCCGCTGCCGCCCAGCAGGGCTGAGCAGAGGGTGCCCTGGCGCCTGAGGCGTCGGTTGCTGGGCTAGACTCGATCCCCTCGCATGCACTGGGTCGAGTTCGCGCTCCAGGGCGTCCGCGGGTTCCTGCCCAGCGTTCGCGTCTCCCTGAAGCCAGGCTACTGGACGTTGCTCCCGGCGACCCCCGGTGCGCCGCTCGTGGGGCTCACCTCGGAGCTGTGCTTTCCCGACGGGCGCGGCGGTGACGCGCGGTACGCCTCGGCGGAGGGCGGCAACACCAGCAAGGCCGGCCTGTGGATCGTCGGGCGAGACCGCCAGACCTACCGCCTCCTCCGGGAGCTGGGCCGGTCCGGCGCGCTCCACCGGGTGAACCCCAGCACCCGCGGGCACGACCTGGTGACCGAGGACCCGTCGGAGATGGCGCAGTTCCTCCGCGCACAGGTGGGCTTTCCGCCCCGGGGCCGCTACGAGACGCTCTTCACCTTCACCCCCGGGCAGCTGCCCAGCAAGCGTCCGCGGAAGTCCCCTGGCGGCCCGTCCCGGCAGGCGGGCGGAGGTCCGGTCCCGGACGCCGCCCCGGTGGAGCCGGCGCAGGCCAGGGCGCGGCTGATCGAGCTGGAGCGGGAGCTCGCGCTGGCCTCGGAGGTCGAGCGGCTCCAGTTCCGCGCGGACGGGGTGAGCGCGCAGGTGTTCCAGCTCGAGACGCGGCTCAAGTCGGTCCAGGTGCTGGACCAGGAGCTCGTCGAGGCGCGCCGCGGGCTGCAGCAGGCGCCGACCGTCGAGGGCCTCGGACTCATCCCGGACATCGTCGAGCGGTCGCGGGGCTTCCCGGCGCTGGTGGCCAAGGTGGACGAGACGCTGGCAAAGCTCGAGGGCGAGCGGCAGCTGGACGTCGCCACCGCGCCCAACCCCAACCCGCTGCGCCGTGACGGGCGCTTCTGGGCGGGCATGGCACTCGGCGCGGCGGCGCTCTTCACCGGAGCGACCGTGACCGGGCCGCTCAAGTACATCGCGCTGCTCGACATCCCCGCGTTCGGGCTGGCCGCGCTGGTGGCCCTCAAGCGCGTCGAGGACCTCCAGTGGGTGGAGCTTGCGGTCCGCAAGGGCGACCGGCTGGGAGACCGCGAGAAGCAGATCCGCGAGCAGTTCGAGACCGATGCCCAGCCGGTGCGCAACGCGATGAAGATCCTCGGGGTGGAGGAGCCCCACGAGATCGTCGCTGC
>JADGQZ010000337.1 GCA_017881345.1 Myxococcaceae bacterium
CCGAGGCGGAGCTGGCCGCGGTCCAAGATGCCGGTCCGGTGCTCGGGGTCGTCGTGCCCGATGACGGGGCGCGACCGCCGGCGCTCGCCGCCGCGGCGGACAGGCCCGCCCCACCCGGGGTGCGCGCGGAGGTCGAGCGCGTCGCCGCGCGATTGGCCGAGGACGATCTCCCGGGGGCGGTGGAGCAGGTCCATGCGCTCTTTCGCGCGCACTCGGAGGCGGCCGGACCGGCGCTCGAGCTGGTCGCGCTCGCCGCGCAGTCCCGGGCGAGGAAGGGCGCGCTGGCGAAGGTCGAGCCCGTCCTCCCGCGAATGCAGGAGCTGCCGAGCTCGGAGCCCGTGGTCCGTGCGGCGCTGGCCCGGGTGCTCGCCACGGTGGCGGTCGCCACCGCCCGTGCCGGGCAACCGGAGCGCTCGCTCCAGCGGGCTCGCGCCGCGCTCGCGCTCGACGAGTCGACACCCGAGGCGTACCTGGCGCTGGGCGAGTACCAGTTCCAGGACAACGATCTCCCCGGCGCGCTCGACACCTGGGAGCACGGCCTCCGGCTGAATCCCGGGGACCCTGCGCTGGGCGTGCGTCTCGAGCGTGGGCGGGCGGAGGCCGAGCGGCTGGGCGGACTCGAGCGCGTCGCCTCGGAGCACTTCGTGGTCGCGTTCGACGGGCGGGCCGACGTCCCCGCCGCACGGGCGAGCCTCGAGGTGATGGAGGCCGCGTACCGGTCCGTCGGCGCGCTCTTCCAGAGCTACCCCGAGGGTCCGATCCCGCTGGTGCTCTACCCGGAGCGGTCGTTCGACCAGGAGGGCCACGCCTCGTGGTCCGCGGCGGTGTTCGACGGCAAGATCCGGCTCCCGTCCGCAGGCGCGGACGCCCACTCGGCTCGCTTCGGCGGCACGCTGTTCCACGAGTACGGCCACGCCCTGTTCCACCGCGCGACCGGCGGCAGGCATGCGCCGAGCTGGCTCAACGAGGGGTTCGCGGATGTCGCGCGGCTCCGCGCGGATCCAGGGCCGGCGGTTCGCTGCACTCCCGACGTGCACCGCTTCCCGCTCCGGGCGCTCGAGGGCAGCTTCCAGCGGATCCCCGATCACCGTTCCGCCCACCTCGCGTACCTCGAGGGCCGCCATGCGGTGGAGCGAGTCATCGAGCGCCACGGCGAGGCCGGCATCCGCGCGCTCCTCGCCGAGGTGTCAACCGGCGCACCCTTCGCCGTCGCCTTCGAGCGTGCCCTCGGCGAGGACTACGGGACGTTCGCCGCGACGTTCGACGCCGAGGCGCGCCGCTGATAGTTCGGCGGCCCATGGACCTCGAGCTGAAGGGAAGGCGAGCGCTGGTGAGCGGCTCCACGGCGGGCATCGGCTGGGCCATCGCCGCCGGGCTCGCCGCGGAGGGGGCGGAGGTGGTGCTCAACGGCCGCACCGAGGCGCGGGTCGAGGCCGCGGTACGGGCCGTGCGCCAGCGACATCCCGCCGCGCGCGTCCGGGGCATCGCCGCCGACCTCGGGACGGCCGAGGGCTGCGCCAGGGTCGTTCGCGAGATGTCGGCGGTGGACGTCCTGGTGAACAACCTGGGCATCTTCGCCGCGGTCCCCTTCGAGGACATCGGCGACGCCGACTGGATGCGCTTCTTCGAGGTGAACGTGCTCAGCGGCGTCCGGCTGTCGCGCGCCTACCTGCCCGGGATGAAGGCCCGGAACTGGGGCCGCATCCTCTTCATCTCCAGCGAGAGCGCCCTGCAGATCCCGGTGGAGATGATCCATTACGGCACGACCAAGACCGCCCAGCTCGCCGTCTCTCGCGGCCTCGCCGAGACCACCCGCGGCACCGGCGTGACGGTGAACGCCATCCTCGCCGGCCCCACCCGGAGCGAGGGCGTCGAGGGCTTCGTCGAGGGGCTGGCCGCGCAGCAGGGCGTCCCGCCGGCCCAGGTGGAGCGCGACTTCTTCTCCACCGCCCGGCCCACCTCGCTGCTCCAGCGCTTCGCCACGCCGGAGGAGGTGGCGGCGCTCACCGTCTTCGTCTCCTCCGGCCCCGCCTCGGCGGTGAACGGCGCCGCGCTCCGCGTGGACGGCGGCGTGGTGCGTGCCATCGTCTGAGGCCGCGGATGTCTCCCGGGCCCCACGCGGCGCGTGCAGGGACGGACCTGGTCCGGCGCGCCCGGGCGTTCGTCGTGACCATGGGCGTGGTCGCCCTCTTCGGCGACATGACCTACGAGGGAGCGCGGGGACTGGTGGGGCCCTACCTCGGGCTGCTCGGAGCCTCGGCCGTGGGCGTGGGGGTCGCCGCGGGGGCAGGGGAGCTCGCGGGGTACGCGCTGCGGCTGGTCAGCGGCTGGCTCGCTGACCGGACCCGTGCGCACTGGCTCCTGACCATCGTCGGCTACTCCTTCAACCTGGTGGTGGTCCCGGGCCTCGCGCTGGCGGGCTCGTGGGAGGTCGCCGTCGCGCTGGTCATCGGCGAGCGGGTGGGAAAGGCCATCCGCTCGCCCGCGCGCAGCACGCTCGTCTCGTACGCCGCGCGACGGGCCGGGGAGGGCGCGAGCTTCGGCCTCGAGGAGGCGCTCGACCAGATCGGCGCGGTGGCCGGCCCGCTCCTGACGGCGCTTGCCATCGCCGCCCGCCCGGGCAGCGCGCCGCTGGACGCCTACCGTCTCGCCTTCGGGGTCCTCGCCGTGCCGGCGCTGGCCACGCTGGTCCTCGTCCTCGCGGCACGCCGCTCGTTCCCCGCGCCGGAGGAGTTCGAGCCTCCGCCCGAGCCGGCGCGCGTGGGGCTCGGTCCGTCGTTCCGTCTGCTCGTCGCCGCCGCGGCCCTGGTGGGCCTGGGCTTCGCCGACTGGGCGCTCATCGCCTTCCACGCGGGCCGCTCGGGGCTCGTCGCGCTCCAGCTCCTCCCCGTGCTCTACGCGGGGGCCATGGCGCTCGATGGCGTCGCGGCGCTCGCCTTCGGCCGGGCGTTCGATCGGCGGGGACCCGGCGTCCTGGCGCTGTCCTGCCTCGTGGGCGCGGGCGCGGCCCCGCTCGTCTTCCTCGGAGGCTCGGTGGGGGCGCTGCTCGCCGGGGCGGCGCTGTGGGCGGTGGCGATGGGCGCGCAGGAATCCATCTACAAGGCGGCGGTGGCGCGGCTCGTCCCGCCTGCCCAGCGCGGCCGCGCCTACGGGCTCTTCTTCGCCGGCTTCGGCGTCGCGTGGTTCGTGGGGAGCACGGCGATGGGATGGCTCTACGAGCACTCTCGTCCGGGTCTGGTGACGCTGGCGGTGGTCGCACAGCTCGCCGCCGCGCCGGTGTTCCTGGTGGCCGCGCGGGGTATCGCTCGCCCGGCTCAGCGGTAGACGAGCACCGGCACCTTGCAGTGGGTGAGGACGCGCTGGGTCTCGCTTCCGAGCAACATCCCCGCCACGCCGCGCCGGCCGTGCGAGGCCATGAAGACCAGGTCACAGCCCTGGCGCTGCGCGGCCTCGATGATCGCCTGCCACGGGGCGTCGTTCACCACGGAGATGACCTCGCAGGGGACGCCGGCCGAGGTCGCCCTGGACCGCGCATCGCCCAGCACCTCGCGGGCGCGGCTCTCGTGGGCCCGCTCGTACTGGGTGGGCGTCACGGTGACGAGGAACGGGTCGTAGCCGGTCAGATGGAACGGGGGCGTGACCATCATCGCGGTGATGCGCGCACCGACCGCCTTGGCGAACGCCACGGCCTCTCCCACCGCGCGGTCGGAGAGCTCGGAGCCATCGGTCGGGACCAGGACGTGCTTGTACATGGCGCACTCCTCTCCCGGCGGAATCTTGCATGGGGCGCGCCTGGAGGCACCCTCGTCGCGAGGTCGCAGTGCGTCAACTGCTGGCTGAGGACTGACTGCTCAGGCGGACTGATGCCCGTGCGTCGCGAGGCAGCTCCCGCAGAGGGTGGCGGCCGGGTTCTCGAGCATCACCTGGGCCCCGATCCCGGACCCGCACTGGTCACAGATCCCGTAACGCCCCTCGTCGATTCGCCGCAGGGCCGCCTCGATGCGGGTGAGCTCGGACTCGGGGTCCTCGGAGCGGTCCTGCCCCGCTCTGGACAGCACCGCACGCCTCATCAGGAGGCGGGCCCGTGCACGCGTTTCCGCCGGAGTCAGTCCCATCGTCGAGGAGGAACATCAGCAATGCACGCGCCACTCTGATCGGCCCTCCCACGGACTTCCGCGATGCAGGGTCTGCGGAGAGGGGCCGACAGCAGCGCAAGGGTTGCGCTCAGGAACGGGGCAGGACGATGTGGAACGCCGCGCCGCCGCTTCCGGCACGGTCCACCCACACCCGTCCACTGTGCTGATCCACCAGGCTGTGGACGATCGCCAGCCCGAGCCCGGTTCCGTTCGGTTTGGTGGTGAAGAAGGGCTCGAACAGCCGGTTGCTGACCTCGGAGGGGATGCCGGGACCCTCGTCCGAGACGATGAGCTCGACCGCGTCATCGGCGGGTCGGCCCTCCAGCAGGATCCGTCCACCGCGCGGGCTCACGTCCAGCGCGTTGAGGATCAGGTTCAGCAGCACCTGACGCAGCACGCCCTCGTCGCCCGCCGCTGCCGGGGTGCCGGGCGCCACGTCGACCACCAGCTGGACCAGCCGGGCCTCGGCGTCGCCGGACATGAGATCTGCCACCTTCCGCAGGAGGGCGTCGAGCGGCAGCGGGCGGCGCACCAGCTCGCGTGGCCTGGAGAAGAGAAGAAAGTCCTGGAGCGTCTGGTCGAGGCGCCGGATCTCGTCGCGCACCAGCACCAGGGGCTCGAGGAGCGAGGGCTGGCCTTCCTCGGGGAGCTTGCGGATTCGCCGCTCGAGCACCGAGAGCTGCAGCGCGGCGGCGTTGAGAGGGTTCCTGATCTCGTGCGACAGCCCGGCGGTGAGCCGGCCCACGGTCGCGAGCTTCTCCGCCAGCTGCGCCCGCCGGGTCAGCTCCTCGCGCTCGGCCTGGAGCCGGACCTGGCGCAGCGCCTGGCCCACGGTGAGCAGCAGCTCGGGGACGGCGCAGGGCTTGACCAGGTACGCGCAGGCGCCGGCGCGGATGGCAGCCGCGGCGGACTCCACGCTCGCGAAGCCGGTGAGCAGCACCACCTCGGCCCCGGGCGCCGACCGGTGGAGCTCGGCCGCGAGCTCGGTCCCGTCGCCGTCAGGGAGCCGCAGGTCCACCAGCGCCACGTCGAAGCCCTCGGCAGCGCGGGCCCGGGCGGTGGCGGCGCTGGTGGCGCGGAGGACCTTGTAGCCCTCGTCCTCGAGGATCTCGCCGAGGTTGTCGACGAGGTCCACGTTGTCGTCGACCAGGAGGATTCGCCCCTGACTCACCCACCCTCCTCGAACCGCTCCAGCTGCGCGTCGAGCGCGGTGGCCAGGGCCTCGAGAGAGGTGGGAAGACGGAGAAGCAGCACGCCGGGGTGGGCGCGGGCCCAGGCCGCCGCCGCGGCGTCCGGCGTGTCGGCGAGCACCGCCAGGAGCGGGGTGGGACCCTCGGGGGGAGTGTCCTCGGGAGTGAGGGGCAGGGGCGTGCACCCGTGGTCGCGGACGAACTCCATCACCCGGGTCAGCCGGTCGGAGGTGCCGGACACGATCCACACCACGGCCCCCCGCCGCGCCTGCTCGAGCCGCTGGAGCAGGAGCTCCACCGGGATGGGCTTGGGGAGCGTGGCGAGCACGCCCATCCGCTCCACGCGGGCGAGGTCGATGTCACCGATGAAAGCCGTGACCACCAGGGCCGGCAGCCCGGGGTCCGACATGCGCGCGGCGGCCAGGAGCTCGGCCCCGCCCAGCCCGGGCATCCGCATGTCGGTCACCAGCGCGCTGTAGCGCCTGGCCTGGAGCCGCCGCAGCGCCACCTGTGAGTCCAGCTCGACGTCGACCTCGGCCCCGCTGGTCTCCAGGATCTCCGCCAGGTTCTCGGCGAGGGGCTGGTTGTCGTCGACGACCAGGTACCGGCGCGCGACGCTCATGGCCTTCCCCCGGGGAGAGTCAGCACGAAGCGGGCGCCGCGCGCCGGGGGGGAGACGTGAACGATCGTCCCGCCATGTCGCTCTGCGATGCGGCGGACGAGCGCCAGCCCGAGGCCGATGCCCTTGGTCTTGGTGGTGATGAGCGGCTCGAACAGGCGTGCCTTGACCGACGCGTCGAGGCCGTGGCCCGTGTCCTCGACCGAGATCTCCACCTTGCTGTCTTCCAACCGGGCCTCGACCGTCACCTCGCCGGCGTCCCCGCAGGCGTCGACGGCGTTCTGGACCAGGTTCACGAACACCTGCCGGAGCTGGGCCGCATCGCCCATCACGCGGACCCCGTCGAGCGGCTTCACCTGGACCGTGATGCCTTCCGGGCGGGGCACCCGGTCCACTGCGCTCTCCACCACCTCGCGCAGCGAGAGCTCCTGGGCGTCCATCGGACGGTCCCGGACCAGGTCGAGGAGCGCGCCGACGATGCCGTTGGCCACGGCGATCTGCTCGCCGATGCGCTGCAGGTGCTTGCGGGCACTGGGGTCGGTGCCCACGCGCTTCTCGAGCAGGAAGACGCTGGACTCGGCCACCCCCAGCGGGTTCCGCAGCTCGTGGCCGATGCTGGCCACCACCTGCCCGAAGGTCGACAGCCGTTCGGTGCGCGCCTTCTGCGCCTCGAGGTCCTCCCGGTAGGTCTGGAGCATGATCGCCAGCTCGAGATCGAGCATCCGCGACAGCGCGTCCAGGGCGACGTGGTGCTCGGCCGACTCGGGCGCCACGAGCTGGGAGATGCGTGCCGACAGCTCGCGGCGGAGGACGTTCATCGCCCCGAACATGTAGTGCTGGGGGAGCCCGATGCGGACGTGCACCCGGCCGATCCGCGCCCTCCGCTCGAGGTACGCCTCGTCCCACGGGCCCTGGAAGAGGGTGTCCATCCAGGCGACCAGCGTGTGCTTGAGCCGTCCCACCGAGCTCTCGCCCCGCTCGAGCACGGCGCGCGCAGGCGGGTACTCGAGGATGCGGGCATAGAAGAGCTCCGAGACCTCGGGGAAATCCGGAGCGAGGCCGGGGTGGAGCGCGCGCAGCACCACCTGATCCGCGTGCCCGAACCCCACGTAGTCCTGTAGCTCCATGAAAAACCCGCTGCCGCCCATTTCCGGACAGACAGATAGTCCGGATCCCCGGTGAAAGGCGACCTCCCGGCGGCCCGGCTTTTGCTAAACTCGCAACCCACACATGGCGTCAGCGCGCATCCTGGTGGTGGACGACGAGCCGAACGCCCGCGGCGCTCTGCGGACCATCCTCACCGAAGAGGGTTATGCGGTGAGCGAGGCCGGGGATGGGGTGGAGGCGCTGGCCGTCCTCCGCACCGCCGGTGCGGATGTGGTGCTGGCGGATGTCCGGATGCAGCGAATGGACGGGCTGACCCTGCTCCGGGAGGCGCGCGAGAGCGGGATCGACGCGGCCTTCGTGGTGATGACCGCCTTCGGCTCCATCGAGATGGCGGTCGAGGCGATGCGCGCCGGGGCCGAGACCTTTCTGGTCAAGCCGCTGGACGAGCGGGCCGTCCTGGTGGTCATCGAGAAGGCGCTGGAGAAGCGCCATCTGGTCCAGGAGGCGGCCAGCCTGCGCGCTCGGGTGCGGGAGCGGGTGCACTTCGACAACATCGTCGGGGACAGCCCGGCGCTCCGCGAGGTGTTCGAGGTCGTCCAGCGCGCGGCACCCACCCGGGCCAACGTGCTCATCCTCGGTGAGTCCGGGACGGGCAAGGAGCTCATCGCGCAGGCGCTGCATGAGCTCTCGCCGCGGAAGGATCGTCCGTTCGTGCGGGTCAACTGCGGCGCGCTGACCGAGACGCTGCTCGAGTCCGAGCTCTTCGGCCACGAGCGGGGCGCTTTCACCGGCGCGGTCACCCGGCGCGAGGGCCGGTTCGAGCGGGCCGATGGCGGCACGATCTTCCTCGACGAGATCGGCGACGTCTCCCCCGCGGTGCAGGTCAAGCTGCTCCGGGTGCTGCAGACCCGGGAGTTCGAGCGGGTGGGTGGCAGCGAGACGCTGAAGGTGGACGTCCGGCTGCTCACCGCGACCAACAAGGATCTCGCGACCGAGGTGGCGAACAGCCGCTTCCGGGAGGACCTCTTCTACCGGCTCAACGTCATCTCGGTGACCCTGCCGCCGCTGCGAGCACGCAAGGGTGACATCCCGGCGCTGGTCTCACACTTCGTCCGGCGGTTCACCGACCAGCACGGGAAGAAGATCCAGGGCCTCGCCCCGGGCACGCTCCAGGCGCTGCTCCGGCACGACTGGCCGGGCAACGTGCGCGAGCTGGAGAACTCGATCGAGCGCGCGGTGGTGCTGGCGCAGGGCCCGTACCTCACCACCGACGATCTGCCCCCGACGGTGCTCGGCGCCCGTCCGTCCGACCGGCCGATGAGCAGTCTCATCCCGGGCGGCACCTGGCAGGAGATCGAGAAGCAGGCCATCCTCCGCACGCTCGAGGTCGTGGGCGGCTCCACCTCCCGCGCGGCGGCGATGCTGGGCATCAGCACCCGGACCATCCAGTACCGGCTCAAGCAGTACGCGCACGAGCGCGAGGAAGGGACGGCGCCCCCCACCGCCGCGGCCGAGCCGGAACGCTGAAGCGGGCGGAGCGGCCGTTCGACGGCGCCGCCCCGCCCCTCCCCGGCCAGGGGGTCAGCTGAATCTTGGCCGCTCGCGGTTCCTGATCTGGAACCGGGCGATGAACACGGTCACCACCGCGCCGAGGCCCGCGAGAAACAGGGCGGGGCTCAACATGCTCATCTCTCCGGAGAATGCGCCGGGGACGAAGAGGATCCGTCCGACCAGGCCGCCCACCACGGAACCGAAGACCCCGACGCCGATTGCTCTCGTCCAGGTGAGCCCCTCGGTGGGCCAGAAGGCTGCCACCAGGACCCCGAGAAATCCTCCGAGAACCAGCCAGCACAGAAGCTCGAACACGGTCATTGCGTACCGCCACCTTTCGTGGCCGGAAGCGTGCATGGGCTGTGCGCGCGGAGATTCGACTCGAAGATCAAACGCACTGCCGGGGTCGGCGGGTCGCGGGCCGTGCACCAATTGCAGTGCACAGGCGCCCGGACGCAAGCGCTGCGGCCCCGGCAGGTTCGGTCAGACTGCGACCGGGATGCTCCTGACTACACCCTGGCGGCCTTCTCCACCGTCACGGGGATCTTCTTCGGCTGCACCGCGGCCACCTTCGGGAACACGACCGTCAGCACGCCGGCGTTGAGGTTCGCCTGCACCGCGTTGAGGTCCGCGCCGTCGGGGAGCGTGAACGACCGGGTGAACCGGCCATAGGTCCGCTCACGGGCGTAGTACTCGCCCTCCTCGCCCTTCTCCACCTTGTCGATCCGGATCCCGGTGATGGTGAGCCGGTTCCCGGTGAGGAGGATCTCGATGTCCTTCGCCTCCACGCCCGGCAGGTCCGTGATGAACACGAAGCGGTCCTTCATCTCCCGCACCTCGAAGGGAGGCATCACTCCCCGGTGCATCTCGATCGGGAGCAGCGGCGCCATCTCCTGGAACGGGTCCCACGAGAGCAGCTCGCGGAGCGAGCGCAGCGGGTGCAACGCGGTGAGGGCCGGTAGCTCGGTCCCCGGGGTCCTTCGCACGATCAGATCATTCATGACTTCCTCCACTGGCCCGCTGGATGCTCGGGCCGGCGCCATTTCGAGCATTTTCCGCGCCACGTTTGGTGCGGCGCGGCATGGCCGCAAGCGCGCAGGGCGTTCGTCCGCAATGCGCAACGCGTCGCCGCTGCAAGCGAAACTGCTGTCATGCATCGCGATGCGCTGATGCACGCCCGTCGGTACGCGCAGTGCACGTCGGGTCGCACGACATGAGCCGCGCGTTCGAGGTGGACTGGATCGGTACGCAGGAGGACGGCCCGGTGTTCCGGGCGGCGCGCGAGTTCGGCGTCACCGAGGCCGCCGAGCTCCGGCAGCGGCTGATCGAGCTCGGAGCCCGCGTGCCGGTTCGCGTGGACTTCACGCGGACCGTCGACCTCTCGGACCACGCCCTGGCCGAGCTGCTGGAGTGGGTGGTGGACCGGCACCGCGGCCGCGTGTCGTTCGTCGGGTTGAACGCGCATCACGAGCGCATGCTCCGGTACCTGGTGCCCAGGGCGGCGAACGCGCTTCCGCTCTGAGCGGCCATCGACCGCCGCGCGCGCCCGAGACGTGGGTCGCCTCGAGGTCGCGCCGTCCGCTTGCGCTCGCCCACCACCGATGGATACCTCCTCGCGTTCCATGCGCCCGCGCCAACGACCGAGCCCGCTCCACGCCCTGCTGGCCGGGCTCCTCCTCGGCGCCTGTGCCCACGCTCCCCCTCCCGCGCCCGAGCCGCCGGCGGAGGTGCGGGGAGAGGCCCCTCCGATCACCGAGGCCGCCCGGAGGGCGCTCGCCGGGACATGGGTCTACGCCGGCGGGGCGGCGGAGCAGGCGCAAGTGGATGAGGCCGTGGCGCGCGCCACCGCGGACATGGGATTCCTCGAACGCGGGTTCGCCGCACAGGCGCTCGGGGACCGCGCCCGCCCGCGTGACCGCTATACGCTCTCGTTCGACGGATCCACGG
>JADGQZ010000338.1 GCA_017881345.1 Myxococcaceae bacterium
CGGGTTGGAGGCACCTCTGGTGTACCAGTTGTCACGCCAGTGGCATCGCTGGGTAGCCATGTGCCGATTGGATAACCGCTGAAAGCATCTAAGCGGGAAACCGACCTCAAGAATAGGTATCCCCGCCGCAAGGCGCTGAAGACCCGTCGCAGACGACGACGTTGATAGGCCGGGTGTGTACGCGCAGTAATGCGCTCAGCTAACCGGTACTAATTGGTCGTGAGGCTTACTTTACCTCTGTTTCTTGCATGCTCCCCGGGATTCGATCCGTGGGGAGTACGGGACTCGAGGTCAAGGTCGAGGTCCGGAGCTCGCATCCGAGCTCCCTGGACGCTGAAGCGAGACGGCACAACTCTCAGCAGGAATTGAATCTACCCTTCGTATGCAGTGACAATTTTTCCGGTGGCTATATCGGAGGGGTCACACCCGTTCCCATCCCGAACACGGAAGTTAAGCCCTCCAGAGCCGATGGTACTCCGCGGGAAACCGCGCGGGAGAGTAGGTCGCCGCCGGGTTTTTTCGATTGACGGCCGTCAGTCCCCTCTTGGGGGCTGGCGGCCGTCGCCGTTTGCGGGCTCTCCACCCGGGCCGGGGCTCCCGGACACCTCCCAGTGCGTCACCGTCCGCTCGAGCTCGAGCAGGAACCGCGGGTCCTCCGGGTAGTACTTGGCGATCTCGATGTCTGGGCCCGCGAACGCGGCGATGGCCTCGCGAGACTGTCACCAGGTCACGGTCAGGAAGTGCGCCCTGTCGCCCTCGACGCGCTGGAGGATCTGCACGCTCAGGTTCCCGGGGACCGATCGGTAGTCCGGGATGGCGCGCCGCTCGAGGAAGCGGAGGTACTCGGGCCCATCGCTCGCCCTGGTCATCCCGTGCCACATCCGGACGATCATCCGTCGGCCTCCGCTCGCCACCCAATGCCGGTACCGATGCTACGTGAGCGCCGTCCGGCCGCTCGACGACCTCGCTCATCCCGACGTGCCTCCGCACGGACTGGGGGTGGCGGCGCGGGCGGTGCGCGCGGGCTCCCCGCGGCGCAGGTCCTGCGCTGGCCGGCCCCGTAACCCCCGAGATTCTTGAGGCTTCCGGGGCATGCGCGGTGCACCAGGGCAAGGCATGGAGTTCGTGCACCGCGGGGTTCTCGCCGCGGGTGAGGGAGCTGCCCGCGCCGGCCGGCCGCGCCTCGAGTGGCTGCGGCGGCACTGGCGTGCCCTCACGCCCGTCCTCCTCGTTCTCCTGGCCCTCGCGGCGGCGCTGGTGTTCGAGGCGCTCCGCCCCCGCCGCGCCGCCCCCAGCGCCTTTCGCTTCGAGACCGCCGCCGTCACCCGGGGACCCATCCAGGCCCGGGTGACCGCCTCGGGGACGGTCTCCGCCCTGGTCACGGTGCAGGTGGGCAGCCAGATCTCCGGCCGCATCCAGTGGCTCGGAGCCGACTTCAACACCGTGGTGCGCAAGGGCCAGGTGGTGGCGCGGATCGACCCGTCGCTCTACGCCGCGGCGGTGGAGCAGGCCCGGGCCAGGGTCCTGACCGCATCCGCCAACCGCCAGCTCGCCGAATCGCAGCAGGCGAACGTCGGCGTGCAGGCCGAGCGCAACCGGACGCTCCGCAAGCAATCCTTCGTCGCGCAGTCCGCCCTCGACGACAGCGAGACGGCGCTCCGGGTGGCGGCAGCCCAGGCGCGCGCCGCGGCGGCCCAGGAGGCCGACGCCCGGGCCACCCTGCACCAGGCGGAGATCAACCTCGCCTACACCACCATCCTCGCCCCCATCGACGGAGTGGTCATCTCCCGCAACGTCGACGTGGGTCAGACCGTGGCCGCCACCCTTCAGTCGCCGACCCTGTTCCTGGTCGCCCAGGACCTCCGGAAGATGCAGGTGGACACCAGCGTGGCCGAGGCCGACGTGGGCCGCATCGCCGGTGGGATGGCCGCGACGTTCACCGTCGACGCCTATCCGGCGGAGACCTTCCACGGCACCATCCGCGAGGTCCGGAACGCGCCGCAGACCGTCCAGAACGTCGTCACCTACGACGCGGTCATCGACGTCGAGAACGCGGAGCTGAAGCTCAAGCCGGGGATGACCGCCAACGTGACGGTCGTCTACGCCGATCGCACCGACGTGCTCCGGCTCCCGAACGCCGCGGTCCGCTTCCGGGCTCCGCCGGCGATGGTCGCCAGCGCCCAGGCGGCGCCGGCGCTCCGGCCGGACCAGCGGCTGGTGTGGCTGCTGCAGGACGGACAGCCCCGCCCGGCCGCAGTGCGGATCGGGGTCTCCGATGGCGTCCTCTCCGAGGTGCTCGAGGACGGCCTCGCCCCCGGCGACACGGTGGTGACCGAGGCGGTCGCGCCCACGAAGAGCGGTCCAGGCAGCTATGGCCGGGTCTTCTAGAGCCGGTTCGCCACCGCTCATCGTCCTGGACGACGTGAGCAAGATCTACCGGATGGGGGACGTGGAGGTCCCCGCGCTCCAGCACGTGACGCTCCGGATCGACGAGGGCGAGTTCGTGGCGGTGATGGGGCCGTCCGGTTCGGGCAAGTCGACCCTGATGAACATCGTCGGCTGCCTGGACCGGCCCACCTCCGGGACCTACCGGCTCGGCGGCGCCGAGATGGGCGGACTCTCCCGGGCCCGGCTCGCCGAGGTGCGGAACACCCAGATCGGCTTCGTGTTCCAGCACTTCAATCTCCTGCCGCGCACCAGCGCACTGGAGAACGTGGAGTTGCCGCTGGTCTACGCGGACCTTCCCACCCGCGTGCGGCAGGAGCGCGCGCTGCGGGCCCTGGCGCGGGTGGGCCTTGCGGACCGGGCCAGCCACCCGCCGAACCAGCTCTCGGGGGGACAGCAGCAGCGCGTCGCCATTGCCCGGGCGGTGGTCAACGATCCCCGGCTCATCGTCGCCGACGAGCCCACCGGCGCCCTCGACACGCGCACCAGCATGGAGGTGATGCAGATCTTCCAGGAGCTCGGCCAGTCCGGGGTCACCATCCTTTTGGTCACCCACGAGGCCGACATCGGCCGCTGTGCCGGGCGGATGGTCTCGATGCGCGACGGGCGCATCCTGACCGACCGGCGACAGTCCCCGATGCACGCCGACCCTGCGCTGTTCCCGCTGCCGGCCGCCGCGGAGGCGAGCGCATGAGGACCGGCACGCTCCTGCGGCTCGCAGGCCGGGCGCTCGGACGCAACCGGATGCGCTCGTTCCTCACCACGCTGGGCGTGGTCATCGGGGTGGCGGCGGTCATCGCCATGACCGCCATCGGCGAGGGTGCGCGGTTCCGCGTCCAGCAGACGTTCGAGGCGATGGGGACCAATCTCCTCATCGTCCTCCCTGGCTCGTCCGCCACCGGGGGCATGCAGGGCGGCTTCGGGAGCCAGCCCACGCTCACCTGGGACGATCTTCACTCCATCCAGAACGAGCTCAGCGCGGTCCGTTCCGCGGCGCCGGTGCTCCGGAGCGCGGCGGTCGTCCAGGCGGAGGAGCAGAACTGGACCACTGCCGTGGTCGGCACGACCCCGGAGTACTTCCAGATCCGCAACTGGACCGTCGCTTCGGGGCAGAAGCTGGCGGCCGACGACGTGAGCACCGGAGCGAAGGTGGTCCTCCTCGGTCAGACGGTGGTGGAGAAGCTCTACGGCGTCGGCGCCAACCCGGTGGGCCGGACGGTCCGGATCAAGATGGTTCCGTTCCAGGTCATCGGCGTGCTGGTGAGGAAGGGGCAGTCGCCGATGGGCCAGGACTACGATGACACCGCCTTCGTCCCGGTCAGCACCTTCCAGTCCAAGGTCCAGGGAGGCCTCACCAAGTTCCTCACCGGCGCCATCTTCGTGAGCGCCGTCTCCGCCGACGCGACC
>JADGQZ010000339.1 GCA_017881345.1 Myxococcaceae bacterium
CCTGGGTGAGCAGCTGCAGCGGCAACTCGGTGCAGCAGATCAGCGCGGCGGGCGTCGTCGGCTCGCCGAGCGCGCTCACCGACTTCCCGTGCCCGGGCGGGCTGGCCCTCGACAAGCAGGGCACCCTCTGGATCCTCTCGGCTGGCGCAGGAAACGGCACGAGCGGCAGCCTGGTCTCGCTCAACGGCAGCACCCCCAGCCCCCAGCTCAACTCGCTGACGCAGGTGCTGTTCGGCGGGATCGCCTTCGATCCGGCCGCGGCCACCCTGCCCGTGCACCAGTAGCCCGCGCGCGACACACAACCCTCGGCCACGCTCCCGCCCGCCCGTGTCGCTCCCTGTCCGCGAGCCGACACGGGCGCTTGCCGTCCCGCGCGGCAAGGTGCACCTCGTCTGCACCATGCCTGGCCGAGCCAAGCTCCCGTCGACCCTGAAGCGGTCCCCGCCGAAGGCACAGCGCACCTACGAGAAGACGCTCGAGCACGCCGAGCAGGAGTACAGCGACGACGAGCGGGCCCACCGCACCGCGTTCGCCGTCCTCAAGCGAGGGTTCGAGAGGGTCCGGGACCGCTGGTTGCCGAAGAAGAAACGGGGGCCCTCGGACCCGCGCAGCGCGCAGAGGTCCACCGCGGCCAAGCGCCAGGGCAAGGGGGAGACCTACGGGGGCGTCGACGCGTTCGGGAACAGCAAGCAGGAGCTGATGGAGCGCGCCCGCTCGCTCGGAATCTCCGGCCGCTCGAGGATGAACAAGGGCCAGCTCGCCAGGGCGATCGCGAAGAAGCAATGATCCGCGGCCTCCGCCTCTGGAAACGTCCGCTGGCTCTGGCGCTGTCGCTGCTTGGCGTCTGGGCCCTCTGGGCCGGGCTGGTGAAGGCGCAGAACGTCGTCCTGCTCGG
Source organism: Myxococcaceae bacterium (assembly GCA_017881345.1). Taxonomy (GTDB): domain Bacteria; phylum Myxococcota; class Myxococcia; order Myxococcales; family Myxococcaceae; genus RPRB01. Next base: position 896 of record JADGQZ010000339.1, read on the forward strand.
GTTCCTGGCCATCCTCATCGCGGCGATGTTCTGCTTCCCGGTGGGCTGGTTCTCGCACCTGATGCCCCGCGCGGCGGCGGTGGTGCTCACCCTGGTCCTCACCTTGGGGCTGGTGGGCGGGGTCGTGGCGATCGCCACCCCCGTGGTGGTCGAAGAAGGCAAGCAGCTCTTCGAGGGATTGCCCGAGGCGACCCGCAGGGCAGAGGCCTGGCTGCGGCGCGCGCAGCGGGACAAGACGGTCCGGCAGCTCACCAACGGCAAGGACGTCGCCGGGATTGTGAAGGCCAAGGTACCCGAGGCGATGGGGACGGTCGCCAACCTGACCCCGATGGCCCTGGGCCACGTGGTGGAGCTGGTCTCCACCGTCGTCCTGCTGCTCGTGCTCGCGGCCTTCCTCGTCTATCGCCCGTCGCTGTACGGACAGGGGATCCGGTCGATGCTGCCCCACACGTTCGAGCCCGCCTTCGATGAGCTGTGGCCCCGGCTGGGCCAGGGCCTGCGCGGCTGGGTCGGCGGAACCCTGATCGCCATGTTCCTGATGGGCTCGGTCACCGCCGTCGGTCTGTTCTTCGCCGGCATCCAGGGTTGGGCGCTGCTCGGGCTGCTGACGTTCCTCGGGACGTTCGTTCCGTACGTGGGCGCGGTGTCGAGCTCGGTGCCGGGCCTGCTGATCGGCCTGTCCCAGTCACCCCACCACTTCTGGCTGGCGCTCGCGGTGTACCTGGGCGTGCACGTCATCGAGGGCTACGTGGTGCAGCCCTACGTGATGCGCCGGGCGGTGGAGGCCAACCCGGCGCTGCTCCTCTTCTTCCAGGCGATCATGGGCGCGCTGTTCGGGCTGCTCGGGCTCATGGTCGCGACGCCGCTCCTCACGGTGATCCAGATCACCATCACCACGCTCTGGATCGAGCGGCGACTGAACAAGACGCCGCCGAGCAGCGAGCATCCCGAGCCCGAGCCGCCCACCGCGGCGGCAGCCGTCCACTGATCAGTGCGACGTTGGCGACCGGTGCGGCGGCGTGCGCGTCGGCTGCACGCGGAACCTAACGGTGTACTGCCGGGCGCAGCTGTTCGAGCAGAACCACCCGGCGCCCGGATCGAGCACCGCCCCGGCGAGGAAGAGCTCCTCGCTGGTCCGGGCGGGGATGACGGTGCGGCACCAGAGACAGGTGGTGCCCTCGGGTTCCTCGATGTGCGCCGACCGGCGCCTCAGGAAGCGCAGCATGGTGCTGCACCGTGGAACTCCGCCCGGATGGGCGGCAAGAGACCGCAGCCCACCCTGCTCAGTGCCGGACGGTGGACTCGTCCCGGGGGCGGGTCTGGCGCGCGCGGGCGCGGGCCCAGGTGACCACCACCCGCACCGCCACGGCGCCGAGGAGGACCGCGAGGAGGATGCGGGGGAGCGGCCCGTGGGGGAGCAGAACCAGCGCGAGGAGCGCCACCACCATGAGCGCCCAGCCGACCGTCGTGGCGGGGCCTGCCGCCCCCCTGCGCTCGCGGGCGGCGACCTCGCGGGCGATCTCCTCGCCGAGCGCCTGCCTTTCCTGCTGAAGGGAGCGGGCCGCCTCGAGCTGGGCGCCACGGAGCTCCTGCTGCTCGGTCTCGAGCCGCGCCCGCTCCGCGCGATGGCGATCCCACAGCTCGGCGTTGAAGGACACCACCTCGACGGTGTCCAGCGCGGCCCCGCACCGGCACCGGCGCATCCCGAGCGCAGAGTCCACGCCGCAGGCCGGACAGCGGACGAACGGCTGCGCCTCGGATCTGGGCTGCAGCTCGAGCGGTGGGATGACCGGCGGGGCGAAGCGGTCGAGCGGAGCAGACTGGGCGTCCGGCAGGGGCGCGGCCGGCTCCAGCGCCTCGAAGCGCTCGGTGGCAGAGCGAGCCGGCCCGGGCTCGGCGCGCGCGCGCTCGAGCCGCTGGAACCGCGAGAGAAACTTCACCGGCTCACCGGCCGGGACGCAGGGCGGGTGCGGTCGGTCGCCCATGCACGGATGCGGGCGATCTCCTCTCGCAAGGTGACGGCGAGCGGGACGCTCTCGGAGATCGCCTGGGCGAGGTGCGCATCGGCGAGCTCGGTGTGGGCGTCGAACGCGGCGTGGAGGCCCTCGACCACGGCCTGCTCCAGCTCGGCCCCGCTGTACTGCTCGGCGCGGGCAGCGAGTCCGGCGAGATCGAACGCCGCGGGCGCGCGACCGCGTCGGGTGAGGTGGATGCGGAGGATCTCCTGGCGCTCGGCGGCGTCGGGCAGGTCGATGAAGAAGATCTCGTCGAATCGGCCCTTGCGGAGCAGCTCGGGCGGGAGGCCCTCGACGCGGTTGGCGGTGGCGACCACGAAGACCGGCGCCGTCTTCTCCTGGAGCCAGGTGAGAAAGGTCCCGAGGACCCGGGCGGTGGTGCCGCCGTCGCTCACGTTGGAGTAGGCCGAGCCGGAGAGCGCCTTGTCGATCTCGTCGAGCCAGAGCACGGCGGGCGCGGCGCTCTCGGCCACCCGGATGGCTCGACGGAGGTTCTCCTCGCTCGAGCCGACCAGGCCGCTGAAGACACGGCCCATGTCGAGCCGGAGCAGCGGGAGCGCCCACTGCGAGGCGATGGCCTTGGCGGTGAGACTCTTCCCGCAGCCCTGGACGCCGAGCAGCAGCAGCCCGCGCGGTTCGGGGAGGCCGAAGGCATGGGCCTCGGCGCTGAAGGCGCGGGCGCGGCGGTGGAGCCAGTCCTTCAGGCTCTGCAGCCCGCCCACCGCGGCAAGCGCGTGGTCCACCGGGTAGTACTCGAGCAGCCCGCTCTTTCGGATGACCTGGCGCTTCTCGTCCATCACCCGCTGGATGTCCGAGGCGTCCAGCCGGTCGTCATCGGCGATGGCCTTGGCGAAGGCGTTCTCCGCCTCCTGGAGGGTCAGGCCCAGGGCGGCCTTGATCAGCTGCTCACCCTCCTCGCGCCGCAGGTCCACGGTCACGCGGCCGTCCTTGCGGAGCACGCCCACGATGTCGCGGAGGAGGTCGGCCAGCTCGGCGAAGGTGGGCAGCGGGACGTCGAGGACGGCGATGTCCTTCTCCAGCTCGACCGGCAGCTGGAGCACCGGGGCGAGCACGATCACGGTGGTGTAGCTGCTCTTCAGTGCCTGCCCGAGCTCGCGGAGCGCGCGGACGAGCCGGCGGTCATCGAGCCAGGCGTGCAGGTCCTTGAGGACGACCAGCGCCGGCTCCTGGAGGCCCCGGAGCGCCTGGATCGCGGCGAAGGGGTCCTCGGTCTGGTCGGGGAGCGCGACGCCGCGGGTCTCGTCCATGCGATGAAGCCCCCGCACGGCTGACCAGCCGATGAGCGACTTGCCGTGGCCCCGGGCGATGCCCCGGAGCAGCTCGTCGACCCGGGGCTCCTCCGACGAGACGAGATAGACCAGCGGGTAGCGGGCGCGGATGAGGGTGTCCAGCTCGCCGACGAACCGGGGTCGGCGTGGTGACGGGACGGGGCGCTCGGCGGTCTGCGGCACGGTGTCCCCGCAGCATAGACGACGGGCATCCGCCAGAAACGAAACGGGCCGGGACAGACCGCCTTGAGCGAGCAACCACATCTCGCTACCTGTGGCGGGTCCAATGGAGACCGAGATCCTGATCGTGGGTGCAGGCCCGTCGGGCGCCGCCGCGGCGGTGCAGCTGGGCCAGCTGGGAATCAAGGGCGTGCTGCTGGTGGACCGCGACCGCTTTCCGCGGAACAAGACCTGCGGATCCGGATTGTCGCCGGCGGCGCTGCACGTGGCCGAGGCGCTGGGCATCGGGCCCGAGCTGCGTGCGCGCGCCAATCCGGTGGTGACGGTCCGCTTCGTGACACCGGCGGGCGAGGAGCTGCGGGTCCCGGCGCACTCGGCGGCCGTGATCCTGCTCCGCAAGGAGTTCGACAACCTGCTCGTTGAGCGCGCGAGGTCGCTGGGCGTGCACTTCCGGGATGGATTCCGGGTCACCGAGGCCGTCGAGGAGGACGGGCGGGTGGTCGGCGTGCGCGGGCTGGACGGGAGCGAGATCCGCGCCCGGTGGGTGCTCTTCGCCGACGGGGCGCACACGCTCTTCAGCCGCGACGACCGCGAGCGGAGGCACATCGACGCCCTGATGGGCTGGTGGGAGGGCCCGGGCTTCGAGCCGGGGCGGCTGGACATGATCTTCGACCGCGCGCTGTCCCCGCTCTACGGCTGGCTGTTCCCGGAGACGGCCACCCGGGTGAACATCGGCATCTGCATCGACGCGCAGGACGAATACGGGCGGAAGGTGCCCAGAGATCTCCGGGCCGTGTTCCAGGCGTTCCTCGACCGGCACTACCCGGACGTGCTCCGGAGCGCGAGGCAGGTCGGCGGATGGAAGGGCCACCCCATCGTCCACACGACGTGGATCACCAGCGTGACCCGGCCGGGCGCGCTGCTCATCGGCGAGGCGGCGCGGCTCACGCACAACGGGACGGGCGAGGGCATCAGCCAGGCGATGCAGTCGGGCATCTACGCCGCGACCGCGGTGGCGCAGTTGGTCCGCGGCGAGGCGACCGAGAACGTGGCCTGGCGCGGCTACGTGCAGGCGCTGCGGAAGCGCTTCACGGCCGGGTTCGCCGGCGGGTACCTGCTGCGAGACCTGGTGGCCTCGGGCGCGCTCGACACCCTGGCCCGCACGTACAACAGCGAGTCCTTCCAGCGGGCAATCCACTGGATCGTCGGGGCGGCGCTGACCGGGTCGACCTCCCAGGACGCGCCGGCACCCTATGGCGAGGCCAGGGACGCGCAGCGCGAGCTGTCTGACGGCGAGTCGCGGGTCGCATGAGCGCCTCGATGCGGGGGCTGGCGGTCGTCGTCCTGCTGACCGGGCTCGGCGCACGGGCCGGCGAGACATGGGTTCTCGAGCACGCGCGCGTGCTCTCCCGGGCGAGCGCTGCGCCCATCGAGGACGGGACGGTGGTGGTGCGGGACGGCCGCATCGCCGCCCTCGGTCCGTCGGGCTCGGTCCGGCTGCCCGCGGGTGCGCGTCGTGTCGACGGCCGAGGCGGCACGGTGCTGCCCGGCTTCTGGAACGTGCACGTGCACTTCACCGAGGAGCGCTTCGCGGACGCGGCGCACCGTCCGGCGGAGGCGCTGAGCGCTGCCTGCCGGGACATGCTCACCTCGCGCGGGTTCACCACCGTCGTGGACCTGGGCTCGTTTCCACCGAACACCGTCGCCCTGCGGAAGCGCGCGCCGTCGCTGGACTGTCCGCGCATCCTCACGACCGGTGTGTCGATGTACCCGGTGGGTGGTGTGCCCATCTACGTCCGGAAGGCGCTCGGAGATGCGGTGGCGGACGGGCTGCCCCAGCCGAGGACGGGAGCGGAGGCCGCGGCGCTGGTCCAGGAGGACGTCCGGCTCGGAGCGCGCGGCGTGAAGCTCTTCGTCGGGACATGGCTGGGGGGAAGCAAGACCGGCCTGATGGACCTCGCCGTGGTGCAGGGCGCGGCGGCCGAGGCGCATCGGAGAGGCCTGGTGGTCTTTGCCCATCCGGGCTCGGCGCAGGGAGTGGCGCACGCGGTGGACGGCGGCGTCGATGTCCTTGCCCACACCGCACCGGACGCCGGGCCGTGGACGCCGGAGCTGCTCGGGCGAATGCGTGCCGGGCACATGGCGCTCGCGCCGACGCTCAGCCTGTGGCGGGTGGAGATGGACCGGGCGCAGGCGCCGGCGGAGCTCCGTGAGAGGTTCATCCGCACCGGCGCCGAGCAGCTGAGGGCGTTCGCCGCCGACGGGGGCGAGGTCCTGTTCGGGACGGACGTGGGCTACATCCCGGAGCAGGACGCCGACGAGGAGGTCGGGCGGATGGCAGCCGCCGGGATGGACTGGCGCGCCGTGCTGGCGAGCCTGACCTCGGCGCCGGCGCGGCGGATGAAGGACGGGACGCGGGGAGCCCTGGCGGTGGGCGGTCCGGCGGACCTGGTCCTCGTGGAGGGCGATCCACGCGCAGAGATCCAGGCCCTGACCCACGTCCGCTCGACCTGGGTGGCCGGGAAGTCCGTCTTCACTCGGTAGTCCAAACTCCTACATGCAAGCGAACCGCCAAGTACCGCTAAAAACTTGGGGTGTCACTACAGACCGGTAGTCTCCTGGCGGGCGATGTACGGGAGGAGCAGTCGGTGGACGACCTCGACAGGGCCAGGCTGCAGGACTTCTACGACGAGCTGGAGCGCTTCCGCGCGGTGTTCGCGAAGGCGCAGGCGCTGGTGGCGCCGATGATCGGCGAGGACGCCGGTCGCCTCGAAGCGATGGGGAAGGCGATCCGCAAGCTCTACGGGCCCGCGGTGGAGCCGCTCATGGCGCACGTGGACCAGGTGCTGGTCCAGGCGAAGCGGATGACGGAGCCGCTGCCGGAGAATCCGCTGCACCGCGCCTTCGAGCGGCGCGCGGGTGGCGATCGCCGGAAGTCGGATCGCGCGCTGATGGGTCCGTCGTTCCGCGCACCGGCCGGTGTGTCGATGCCGGTGGCGGAGTCGGTTCCCCTGCCCGCTCCCGATCGGCCGGTGGAGGCGGAGCTGCCGACGTTGAAGACACGTGCGCTTCGGACCCGGGAGGTCCCGATCCCGGTCGCGCGGCCGTCGACGACGAACGGATACTCGGTCAACGGAGATCACAGCTTCGAGGATGACGAGAGCCCGGCCCGCGCCGCGATCCGCGGATTCGCCGCCAGCAATCCAGAGCCCAGGCCGCCGAAGCCGCCCAGCGTCTCGCAAGCGGTGCCGCAGGTCCGCCGCGAGATCCCCCGCCCGCCTGCACCGGAGTCCGAGATCCGCATCACGTTCGAGGACCCCGGCGGCTGGGGCGTCATCTAGCCGGGCAGAACTACTTCACGACCGGCCGGTCCTGCAGGTTCGATCCGAGCGGCCCGTTCAGCACGTCGTGGAACGGCTGCTGGAGCGCCGGGGTGTCCGGGACGCGCATGACGATGGAGCCGTCGGCCGTGGTCTCGTCCCACCACGCGAAGCCGTGCAGCTCCTCCCAGCGGCCGTCGAGGAGATCGGTGAGCGTCTGGCGAACCCACCCGCCGGGGTCGCACTGGGTCGACGTCATCGACGTCCCGAGCTCGAAGACGAACAGCGGCTTGCTCCTGGCCGCGGCGCCGAGCTCGGCCTCGCGTGCCTCGAGAAGCGCAGCGACGTCCCGACACAGAGGATCTCCCGCCCCGTAGTTCTGATACAGCGAGAAGCCGATCCAGTCGACCACGTCGTCGCCGGGGTAGTACGCGCCGGCGTTGTTCCGCGGATCGTCCCCTGGCCAGTTCTCGCCGTTGATGTGCAGCGCCCAGGTGATGTTGGTCGCCCCCTCGGCGCGCATCACCTGGACGATGTGCCGGTAAGCCTGCTTGAACTTCGCCGGCCCCACCGCCAGGCCGCCGTTGTATTCGGCGCTCCAGGGGTTCCAGTCGCCGTTGACCTCGGTGCCGTACTGCACGACGAGCGCCGTCCCGAACGCCTTGGCCCCGCCGGCCCAGGCACGCAGGTCTCCGTCGAACTCGCCGGCGTTGATGCGGTCGAGCGTGTAGGTCGGATCGGGCACCAGCTGCTGCTGCTGGCTTCTCATGTGGAGCCGGATGAATGGCACCGCGCCCCGCGCCCGGATCGCCTCGGCGGTGACCTGCGGGAAGGCCTTCGTGAGGTACCACTCGTTGCTGAAGTAGACGTAGGCGAGCGGCCGTCCCACCGCGTCCCGGTAGGCGTCGGCCGCCTCCATCGACACGTCGCTGTCGGGCAGCGTGGTCCCGGCCGGGAACACGCCGTGGTACAGCCGGCCCGCCGGTGGCAGCTGGATCCGCTGACCGGTCGCGGTGCCGCCCTCGGTTCCACCCTCGCCTCCGGCTCCGGCATCGGGCGACACGCCCCCGTCCGCGCCTGCATCGGGAATGGGTCCGCCATCGAGGCCGGGGGTCGGTCCCGCGTCTAGGATCGCCCCGCCTCCGTCAGGCCCACCGGGGTTGACGGGCCCACGACCCATCCCGGACCCACAGCCCAGCACCAGCGCGAGCAAGCCGATCCGCCACCAGAGCTGGCTTCCCCGGTTCGTTGCGTCGACAAGTGTCCTTGGCACCGCGGCGCCAAGCTGTGGTGTCCCCTGCAGGTGCGCTTCTGGACCCGCGGACGGCCAGGTCTTCAGGTCGCGGACACCGGTGCTGTCCCGCCGTCCGATCGGTTTCGCGGCGCCGGTGCGCCGCCTGCGCTAGAAGACCCGCGATTCCGCAGTCGTTCACCGAGGTTGCACAGTGAAGGTTCTGGTCGTGGTCCAGGCGCGCACCGGCTCCACCCGGCTGCCGGGCAAGGTGCTCATGCCGCTCGCCGGCAAGCCGCTGCTCGTCCGGATGCTCGAGCGCCTCCAGGCCGCGCGCAC
>JADGQZ010000340.1 GCA_017881345.1 Myxococcaceae bacterium
ACAGCACGCGCACGTCGATGGCAGTCGCCCTGAGCAGCCGTCCAACGGCGAGACCGACCGACCGGTCGTCATCGACGATCCACACACGAGGAGTGCGTTCAAAGGCCGACATTGGGAGCGGGAGGAAGGCTAATCAGCCGCCCAGATGCCCGCCTCAAGATCGAACACAGTGGCATTCTCCGCATAAGAACCCAGCTTTACAGGGGTTTCTCAAACAATCCGCGTCGCGCCGAGGGCTTGGCGCTCCGCCCCCCAGGGCCAACCTTCCAGCGAAGCGCATCCTGTGAAGGTGGCACACGTCATCCACGGCCTCGAGGTCGGTGGGCTGGAGCGGCTCGTGGTGGACCTCGCCGCGCAGTCGCGCGCCTGGGGCGTGGAGCCCAGCCTCGTCGCCTTCGGGAACGATGGGCCGGTGCGGGCCTGGGCAGAGGCCGCCGGCGTCCCGGTGCACGCCCTCGGCGACGTCCGGGGACTCTCGGTGGAGGCGATTCGCCGCCTCGGCCGGGCGCTGTCAGGCGCCTCGGTGGCGCACGCGCACGATGTCGGTCCCTGGCTGAACGCCGTCGCCGCCCGGAGCGTGGCGCCCCGGGTGCGCGTGCTGGCCACGTTCCACCAGCTCTCCCCTCCGTCCGGCCGCAAGCGCCGAGCGGCGGGACTTGCTGCCCACCTGAGCCGCGCGCTGGTTGCCTGTGCCAGCGAGGTCCGGAACGAGCTCCGGGGCTGGGTGCCCGCGGGGACGCCGGTCGTCACGATCGGCAACGGCGTGGCGCTCCCCGCGCCGGCCACCGCCGAGCAGCGCACCCGGGCGCGACGGCGCATGGGGCTCCCCGACGAGGCCGTCGCGGTCGGCTACCTGGGCCGGATGCATCCGGAGAAGGGGCCAGATCTCCTGGTCGAGGCCATGACGCGCCACCTCCTCGACGAGCCCCGGGCGCACCTCGTGCTCGTCGGCGGCGGGCCCCTCGACGACGCGCTCCGCGCTGCGGCGGCGCCGCTCGGGGCACGCGCCCACCTGCTCGGGGAGGTGGTGGACGGCGCGGCCGGGCTCCTCGCCGGCCTCGACGTGTACGCCCAGCCGTCCCGCCGGGAGGGGCGGTCTCTGGCGATGCTCGAGGCGATGGCGGCCTCGCTGCCGACGATCGCCCACCGGCTGCCGGCGGTGAGCGAGCTGCATCCGGACGGATCGACGGCAGTGCTGGTGCCACCCGAGGACACGGGGGCGCTCGGCGCGGCCATCCGGCAGCTGGTGGGCGATCCCGCCCGCAGGCGCGCGCTGGGGGTTGCCGCCCGCGCCCGGGTCTCGGCGTTCTCCATGGAGACGATGGTCGAGGCCTACGTCCGGCTGTGGCGCGCGTCCGCCGCGGGAGAGGCATGACCCGGGTCATCCATCTCCGCTCGGGTCATGGCCTCTATGGAGCCGAGCGGTCGCTCCTCGCGCTGGCCGCGGCGACGCAGCCGCCCTTCGAGCCGGTGGTGGCGAGCCTCGTTCGCCCTGGCCGGGAGGACGCGCTCGGCGAGGCTGCCCGGGGGCTCGGCCTCCAGAGCATGCGCATCGAGGCGCCCGGGCGCCTCTCCTGGGCAGCGCTGGGACCCATCGCCCGCCTCGCCAGGGGAGCGCTGCTCCACGCGCACGACTACAAGAGCCTCGTCCTCGCGCTCGCGGCGGGTGCCGTGGCGCGCGCCCCGGTGGTGGTGACCTTCCACGGGGACACCGCGCACTCCGGGCTGGTCCGGGCATACGAGGGGCTCGCGCGGCGGAGCGCCCGCTGGGCCTCGGGCGTGGCGGCGACCTCAGCCGCGCTCGCCGAGCAGATCCGCGCGGCCGCGCCGTCGGTGGAGGTCCAGCTCATCCCCAACGGCATCGCCCTCGGTCGGATGCCGTCGGAGGCCGAGCGGACGGAGGCGCGGCGTGCGCTCGCGCTGCCTCCGGGCAGCCTGGTCGTGGCCTACGTCGGCCGGCTGTCTCCGGAGAAGGCCCCGGAGGTCCTCCTGCGCGCCGCGCGAGGCACCGGCCTGCGCGTGCTGTTCGCCGGGGACGGCCCGATGCGAGCCGGGCTCGAGGCCGAGGCCGCCGGCGCAGAGGTGCGCTTCCTCGGCTTCGTCCGCGACGTCGGTCAGGTCCTTGCCGCAGCGGACCTGCTGGCGCTGCCCTCCCGCACCGAGGGGCTTCCGATGGCCGTCCTCGAGGCGATGGCGGCCGGGCTCCCGGTGGTGGCCAGCAGCGTCGGCTCGCTTCCGGAGGTGCTCGGCGACGGGGCAGGGTGGCTCGTCCCACCGGGCGACGTGGCCGCGCTGCGCGACGCGCTCGTCCGCCTCGGGGATCCACTGGAACGCGCGTCCGTCGTCCGGACGGCGCGCGCCCGCGTGGAGGCCCGCTATGGCGCGGCGGCGATGGCACGGGCCTACCGCGAGCGGCTCTATCAGCCGGTGCTCGACAGCCAGGTCCGCCTGCGGCTGTCCCAGGCCCGGTAGAGCTCGACCAGCCGGGCGGCGATGCGTCGCCACTCGTACTCCTGGGCCACGTGCGAGGCCTCCTCCGTCAGCCGCGCGCCCAGCTCGGGTTCTTGCCGCAGCCGCACCAGGGCAGCGACGAAGGCCTCCGGGGTCTCGACGTGGAGCAGGTGCCTGCCATCCACGAGCGGCAGCCCCTCCGAGGCGAGTCGGGTGCAGACGATCGGGACCCGCGCCGCTGCGGCCTCGAGCACCTTGAGCCGGGTGCCCGATCCGGCGCGGAGGGGCATCGCCGTGGCGAAGGACCGGGCCAGCCACGGCGCGACGTCATCCACCCGACCGGTGACCTCGATGTCCGTGGCGGCGAGCTCCCGGACCTGCGCGGGGGGCTTGCGCCCGATGAGCGCCAGGCGGAGCCCGGGGGCGGCGCTGCGAAGGAGGGGCCAGATGTCCCGCGCGAGGACGATGGCGGCGTCGACGTTGGGCCGCCAGTCGTACGAGCCGACGAAGGCGACCGTGTTCCGCGGCCCGGGCAACGCCGGGATGGGGCGAAGCTCGACCCCGTTGGGGACCAGATGCACCTCGCGGGCGCCGGAGCCCCGGAGAGCCGCGGCGTCTAGCTCGGAGCACGCGAGGACTGCATCGACACCCCGGACGGTGCGCGCCTCGAGCCGGGAGATGGCGGAGGCCTGCCAGCGCAGCACGGGCCCCAGCGGCCACCGGGAGACGCCGGCGAGACGGTCGGCGACCTGCGCCTCGACATTGTGGGCGTCCATCACCACCCGGGCGCGGGGGGCGAGCTCCCGGGCCTCGGGCAGCAGCTGGGCCGCGTGGAGGTGGTCGAAGTGGACCAGGTCCACCGGACGCTCCGAGAGCAGATGCCGGAAGACGGCCCGGAGGTTCCGTCCGGCGTACCGGGCGTAGCCGAACGGCCCGCCCCGGAGCACGCCACGGGCCTCGGCGCTGGCCCAGCGGAGCGTTCCGCCCGACTCGCGGGCAGTCACCACCCGGCCGCGGAGCAAGGAACGCAAGCCCTCGGCGTCACCGCCCGGGAGGTCCGGGGCGAGCACCGTGACCTCGAACGCCGCGTCGAGCGCCCGGAGCAGCTGCAGCGCCCGGAGGGTGCCCCCGGAGTCGGAGGGAAAGGGGATCCTTGGGACAACGTGGAGAAGATTCACGGGGAAAGGGCTTGCGCTTCCTCCGAGCCCCGGCGGAACGTGGGCCCCGCTAGCCGTCGCGCCAAGGGGAGCTGCGACGATCGGTGCCGCCCCGTGCCTCTCCCCCCTCACCGGAGTGTCCGATGATTCACGAACTCGCGCGCAGCTGGGGCTGGATGGCCCTCCGCGGCGTGCTCGCCATCCTCTTCGGAGTGGTGGCCCTGGCCTCACCCGCGTCCGCCTTCGCGGCCATCGTGCTCGTCTTTGGCGCCTACTGCTTCGTCGACGGCGTCTTCGCGCTGGTCGCGCTCTTCCGCGGCGCGCCCAAGGAACGCTTCTGGGTGCTGGTGTTCGAGGCGATCGTGGGAATCGGCATCGGGATTCTCACCATCGCCCAGCCCGCCGCCACCGCCCTGGGGCTCCTCTATTACGTGGGCATCTGGTCCATCCTCACCGGCATCCTCGAGGTGGTCGCGGCGATCCGGCTGCGCAAGGAGATCACCGGTGAGTTCTGGCTCGGGCTCGCCGGGGTCCTCTCCGTCCTCTTCGGCATCGTGCTCTTCGCGGCCCCGGGTCCAGCGGCCCTGGCCCTGTCCATCTGGATCGGCGTCTACGCCATCCTCTTCGGCGTCATGCTCCTCATGCTCGCGTTCCGGCTGCGCCGCTTCGCCACGTCGAGCGCGCCGCCTGCGGCCCGCACCCCGGCGACCGCCGTTCGCTAGCCGACGTTCTCGCGGAGGAAGGCGAGGGTTCGCTCCCGCGCGAGCGCCGCGCTGGAGGGCTCGTGGCTCTGGCGCTCGTCGCAGCTGAACCCGTGCCCGGCGCCGGGATAGGTGAACACGGTCGCCGCCGGGACCGCGCGTCGAATCTTCTCCACATCGGAGGGTGGGATCCCCGAATCCTGCTCGCCGAAGTGCAGCTGGACGGGCACCCGCGGAGGCACGTCCAGCCGCGCGGCGATCTGCGCCCCATAGTAGGCCACCGCGCAGGCGATGCCGTCGACCCGGACCGCGCTCAGGAAGGCGAGCGAGCCGCCCCAGCAGTAGCCCACCACCGCCACCCGGCCCGCCGTCTTCGCAGCGTTCACCGTCGCCTGGATGTCGGCGATCGGCGCGTCCCAGCCGAGCTGCCCGACGAAGGGCCGCCCCTCGGCGATGCCTGCCGCGTCGTACCCCAGCTCCACGGCGGGCCGCACGCGGTCGAACAGCGCGGGAGCCA
>JADGQZ010000341.1 GCA_017881345.1 Myxococcaceae bacterium
CCACCGCGTCGAGCGCGCTGCCGTTCACCGGGATGCCGTGCCCCTGCACGTACGAGGTGGGCGAGTGGCAGCGCAGACACCACTGACCGATCCCGAGCACGTCCTGGTTCGCGACGCTGAGCGCCGCCTGGTACAGCGGATCGCGGATGGCGTTCGCCATCATCGTCGCGGCCCAGCTGTCCCACGGCATGTACGTGCTGGACGCGCCGACCGACGCGCTCGAGTGGCAGGTCCGGCAGGTGTCGGGCCCCTGGAACGGAGCGCCGCCCGCGAGGCCGCCCGGGGGAGTGCCGCCGCCGAACGGGATGGGGCCCGCGTCGAACGGTTGACCGGCGTCCGTTCGCGGGCCGGCATCAGGCGCCCCCGCGTCGGGAGCACCCGCGTCCGGGGACCCTGCATCCGGTGTCCCTCCGTCCACTCCCGGGCGCGGTGAGATGACGACGATGTTTCCGCCGAGGTTGCCAACGTAGAGGTTCCCATCCGGTCCGACCAGGAAGCGGACTGGCGTGGGGAACCCCGTCCCGAAGTCCGACCGGGGACCCGGGACGAAGCCGTCGCGGGCTGCGTTGGGGGTCAGCGTCCAGACGTTGCCGTTGGCGTTGTCGCCGAAGAAGTAGCGCCCGCGGTACGGCGCCGGCCAGCTCGGCGAGTCGACGAAGATACCACCGGTGATGCTCTGACAGTTTCCGTCGTTGTTCCCGAGCGCGCCGGCGTGCTCGCAGAAGTACGCCGGTTCGACGCAGTCGGCGCCACCGCCGTTGGCGCCGAGGTTGTCGCAGGTGGTGACCGGGTAGCCGAAGGCGCCCTCGCGCCACGGCCAGCCGTAATGCTGGCCCCTGGTGACGAGGTCCACCTCCTCGTAGCTCACCTCGCCCACGTCGCCGACCCAGAGCCGGTCGGTCTGGGCGTCGAACCAGAACCGGAAGGGGTTGCGGAAGCCCCAGGACCAGATCTCGGCACGCGGGATGCCGGTGACGTTGCTCGGATTCGGCGCACTCCCCGGCGAGCCGTCGCAGGCGGGTACCCGGGTGCCGGCTGCCGCGAGCGGGTTGTCGGAAGGGATGGTCCCGTCGAGGTTGATGCGGAGCACCTTGCCGTTCGCCGTGGTGAGGCACGTCGCGATGTAGTTGGTGATGGTGCCACCGGGTGGAAGGCCCGAGTTGGCGCCGGTGTCCCCGACGCCCACGTAGAGCTTCCCGTCGGGTCCGATGGCCAGCCCGCCGCCGTCGTGGTTGGCGGGCCCCATGAGGTTCTGGAGCAGGACCAGCACGCCGGTCGGCGACGTGGTGCAGGAGCCGTTGCAGACCAGGGTGTCGTCGGGATTGAGCGCGACCCTCAGCACGCGGTGCTTGTTGGCCGTGCTCGGACCGTCCGACGCATAGAAGTAGAGGAAGCGGTTGCTCGCGAACTGCGGATCCACCTCCACCCCGAGCAGGCCCTTCTCGCTGTTGCTATCGACCGTGAAGCTCCCGGCGGTGACCACGGTGCCGTCGGTTCGGCGCACCTTCACCGCGCCGGTCTTCTCGGTCATCACCACACGGCCGTCGGGCAGGAAGCGAAAGTCGGTCAGCTGCCCCAGTCCCGACACGTAGGTCGCGATCTGGAACGTGTTCGCCGGGCCCCCGGGGGTGAGTGTCTGGGCGGCGGTGGGCAGCGTGGCCAGCACCGCCAGGAGGAGGAACCTGCGCATGGCTTCACTCCTCAGCACAGCAAGACGCACGCCGGGGAGAAACCCGGCCCGGCGCTGGAGAATTGCAGCACGCCCCGACAGCTGGAGCGCCGCCCGTCGTGTGCACACCTCGACGGACGTGGGCTCTCCACACCCTCGAGGAGCAACGGCTGCTAGTTCGCGAAGATGCCCGCGCGACGGAGCTCGGGGCCGAGGCGGCCCGAGAGCGCGAGCGCCCACATCTTCCAGTCGGCCGCGAAGGACCATAACGGATGCCGGAAGGTGGCCGGACGGTTTCGCTCGATGGCGAAGTGCGCCACCCACGCAAAGCCGTATCCCACGAGGAGCGCACCGAGCAGGAGCTCCGGCCGTCCTCGGAGCACCGCCGCCAGGAGCAGCAGGGCCGAGAACGTGGTTCCGACCAGGTGCAGGGTGCGGGTGCCGGGCTGCCGGTGCTCGCGCAGGTAGTACGGCCAGAACTCGGCGAAGCTACCGATGGAAGTCCCGGCACTCATGCCGGTTTCA
Organism: Myxococcaceae bacterium; assembly: GCA_017881345.1. GTDB lineage: Bacteria > Myxococcota > Myxococcia > Myxococcales > Myxococcaceae > RPRB01. The sequence continues at coordinate 2,195 of JADGQZ010000341.1, forward strand.
GATCCCGGAGCATGGTCTCGGCGTCGCTCACCTCGAACTTGCCCGGCGCCTCGACGTGGAGCGACTTCACCACCCCATCGTCGAGCAGCATCGAGTAGCGCTGGGATCGGACCCCCATGCCCTTCGGGGTGAGGTCCTGATCCAGGCCGAGGGCGCGGGTCCACAGCGCGCTGCCGTCCCCCATCATCCGGACCTTCCCGCCGGTCTTCTGATCGCGGCCCCAGGCGCCCATCACGTAGGCGTCGTTGACCGACACGCACCACACCTCGTCCACGCCGCGGTCTCTCAGATCTCCGGCGTGCGCGACGTAGCCGGGGACATGCTTCGCCGAGCACGTCGGGGTGAATGCGCCGGGAAGGCCGAACACCACGATGCGCTTGCCGGCCACCAGCTTGGAGACCTGAAAGGTGTTGGAGCCGATCGCACAGCCCGGCGTCTCCTGCTCGATGAACTCGCTCAGCGTTCCGTCGGGAACGCGCTGTCCAACCTGAATGGGCATCCCCCGGCCGTACCATGGCCAGCGGCGCGGAGGCGAGCCCACTGCACGCAGGGGTTCCACCCGTCCACAGCACCGTGTACCGCCCGACACCGAGCCGGGCTCAGGCCGGCGCAGGGCCAGGTCGCCGCCGCGCCGTGAACCTCGGCAGCATCCGTGCCTTCACCCACTGCACGAGCAGGAGGTACGTCGCGGTGGCGACGGCCAGGAAGAGGAAGAACGGAGCGGGGAGCGGCTCGAACCCCAGGGGCTCCGCGGCCCGGGTCCAGGGCAGCACGGCCGCGACCACCACCACCGCGATCGCCGTCGTGGCGAGGAGCAGGCTCGGCCGGCTCCGGAGCGGGTTCCCGGCAGTGCGGATGACGAAGACCACCAGGACCTGCGTGGCGAGCGACTCCACGAACCAGCCGGTGTGGAAGAGGCGCTCCGGCGCGTGGAAGACCCGGAGGAGGATGAAGAACGTCAGGAAGTCGTAGAGCGAGCTCACCGGCCCCACCACCAGCATGAAGCGACGGACGGCGCCGATGTCCCAGCGCTGCGGACGGGCGAGCGCGGACGGGTCGACCGCGTCGGTGGGGATGGTCACCTGCGCCAGGTCGTAGAGAAAGTTGTTGAGGAGGATCTGGGTCGGGAGCATCGGCAGGAACGGGAGGAAGACCGACGCCACCGCCATGCTGAGCATGTTCCCGAAGTTCGAGCTCGTGCCCATCAGCAGGTACTTCATGACGTTCCCGAAGGACTTCCGGCCCTCGACGATGCCGGCGTGGAGCACCCCCAGGCTCCGCTCGAGGAGCACGATGTCCGCGGCGTCCCGGGCCACGTCCACCGCCGTCGCCACCGAGATACCGACGTCGGCCGCGTGGAGGGACGGCGCGTCGTTGATCCCGTCGCCGAGGAAGCCAACCACGTGCCCCCGGCGCCGCAGCGCCTGGAGGATGCGGTTCTTCTGCTGGGGTGCGACGCGGGCGAAGACCGAGGTCCGCTCCGCGACCTGACCCAGCGCCGGATCGGTGAGCCGGTCCACGTCGTCGCCGGTCAGCACCTCGCCCCCGTCGATGCCCACGGCCTCGCAGACGTGCCGGACGACGCGCGGGTCGTCCCCGGAGAGGATCTTCACGGTCACCCCGTCACGGCGGAGGCCGGCGACGGTCGCGGCCACGTCGGCGAGCGGCGGGTCGAGGAAGGCCACGAACCCGACGAACGAGAGATCGCGCTCCGACCCGAGGTCGCACGATTCGTCCTCCCCGAGGGGCCGCGAGGCCACCGCGAGCACCCGCAGGCCCTGCACGGCGAGAGCGTGGTCGGTCCGGAGACAGCGCGCGCGAGCGTCGGCGTCGAGCGGCTGCGCGCCGGCCGCCGTTTCCCAGGCCGAGCACGCGGCCAGCACGCTCTCCGGCGCTCCCTTGCAGACCAGGACCCGGCCACCGTCGCGCTCGGCGGCCACGCTCAACCTGCGGCGCTCGAAGTCGAACGGGACCTCGTCCTGGCGTCTCCAGCCGTCCAACGCCTCCCCGGGGGCGGCGAGGATGGCGTCGTCCAGCGGGCTCCTGAGCCCGGTCTGGAGCGCGCTGTTCACCCTGGCGAGCCGGAGCACGGCCGGGCTCGTCTCCCCGGCGCCGTCCACCGACCTCTCCAGGACCATCTGCGCGCGGGTGAGCGTCCCGGTCTTGTCGCTGCAGAGGACGTCCATGCTCCCGAGGTTCTGGATGGATGGGAGGTGCTTCACGATGACCTTCGAGCGCGCCATCCGCATCGCGCCCGTGGCGAGGGTGACGGTGCTGATCATCGGCAGGAACTCGGGGGTCAGCCCGACCGCGAGCGCGACGGCGAAGAGCAGCGACTCGAGCGGGGGCCGGTGAAGGGCGACGCTCACCACCCCGATGAAGAGGACCAGGAAGAGCACCGTCCGGGTGATGAACAGACCGAAGTCGCGGATCCCGTGCTCGAAGGCGGTCTGCGGCGGATGCTCGGCAAGCCGGGCGGCGATCATCCCGAGCTGGGTGTGGCTGCCGGTGCGCTCCACCACTGCCTCGGCGCTCCCGCTGGCGATCGACGTCCCGGCATAGACGTGGCCGGCGGAGACGGTGGCGCCCTCGGCCCCGGCGCCGACCTCCTTCTCGACCGGGAGCGACTCCCCGGTGAGCGCCGCCTCGACCACGTGGACCGTCCTGGCGGACACGAGCCGGGCATCTGCCGGCACCATGTCTCCGGCCGAGAGCCGGATCCGGTCACCGGGGACGAGCACGCGCCGGGGCAGCTCGAGCCACCGTCCGTCGCGGAGCACGGTGGCAGTCGGCGCCACCTGCGCCCGGAGCCGCTCCACCGCGCGGGCCGAGCGGAACGACTGGACGAAGTCGATCCCCGCGCTCAGGAGCACCATCGACACCACGATGGTCGCGTTCACCCTCTGGCCGAGGATGGCCGAGGCCACGGCGCAGACCAGGAGGATCCCGAGGAGTGGGTTCGACGCGCTCGACACCAGCTGCCGCAGCACCGAGGCGCGGGTGTGCACCGCGACCTCGTTCGGTCCCTCGCGGGCGAGCAGTTCCTCGGCCTGGGCTGCGCTCAGGCCCGCGGCGCCCGGGTCGGCGATGCTCCTCTGATCCACGCTCGTCCACCGGGCATCGCACGGGGCCACGCGCAGGTCACGCGAGGTGGGCATTGCCCGAAGGGCTTACGCCGGCAACCACGGAGAAACCGGGCTGCTCCCGGCCCACGTCGCCGTCCTACCGGGTGATGGCCGAACGGCCGCTGCGGCGCCCGGCCGGCGCCGCCGGGGCTGGAGCGACGTCGAGCGCGGCGGCAACCAGCGGGTTCGGGACACCGCGCAGCCAGGCGGCGTGCACCGGGAGCTCGGCCCCGGGGAGCCGCAGCCGGATGGCGCGAACGCCCGGGCGGCGGGGGCCCGCGGGATGCACGGCCGGGACGACGGAGAAGCCGAGCCCGGCCGCCACGAAGCCCAGGAGCGAGGCCGTGGAGTCGGCGGCGAAGCGCTCGCGCGCCGAGGCCCCCAGCGCCTCCACCGCCCGGCGCTGGAGCGAGCGACTCGCCGGATCGGCGGCGAAGGTGAGGAAGGGCAGCTCGGCCAGCCGTCGCGGGTCGAGCCTCGGCGCTCGCGCCGCCGGGTGAGCCGCGGGGAGCACCAGGAATCCCCAGAGCCTGCCCACCTGGCGCACCTCGACGTCGGGGGGCACCTCGGGCAGGTGGTCCACCACGAGGTCCAGCTCGCCGGAGCGGAGCTGCGCGACGTCCGGCGCGCGCAGCTCGGTGAGGGTGACGTCGACGTCGGGGTGCCGCCGGTGGAGCTGGCGCAGCCACGCCGGGACCAGCTCCTGCACCAGGAGCGCGGCGGCACCGATGCGTAGCGTGCCGCCGAAGGCGCCGGCCCGGAGCGCGTCGACGGTGACCCGGAGCGAATCCATGAACGGGCCCACCACGGCCAGCAGCGCCCGCCCGTGCGACGTGGGCGCCATCCGGTCCTTCGCCACGCGGCGGAAGAGGCGGACGCCCAGCTCGGCCTCCAGGCGCCTCACCTGCTGGTGCACCCCGGGCTCGGTGATGGGGTACGGGAACGCGCGGACGGCGCGGGCGTACCCTCCGGTGCGCGCCACCCAGTAGAATCCGGTGAGCCGGTCGAGCGAGTTCATGCACTCCAGCTTATCGAACTGGGTCCCCTTAGTTCCTGGACCGAAACGACCGGGCGCGGCAGCGTCCCCGTCGTGCATGGGCAGACACCCTGCCCTGCCGCTCGAAGGAGGACCCGGTGATGTCGCCCCAACCTGCCCGGAACCTGGTGCACTTGCTCCTGCTGGGGGCGTGGGCCGCGCTCGGCCTGCTGGTCACGCTCGGCGCGCTGGCCCACCCCGCGGCGCTGCCCGGCGCGGGAGCCTTCTGGCTCTGGTTCGTCGGCTTCGCCGTGGCGACGAGCCTGCTGATCGCCCGGACCGGAACTCCGCTCGGCGCGCTGGGGGTTCATCTCGGCGTGCTGCTGCTGCTCGCGCTCGTCCCGCGCGTCTTCCCGCTCTCGCTGCTGCGGGCGGGCCTCGACGTCCTGGGGAGGGCCTGAGCAATGCGCGGCCAGCCCGATCTCCCCGCCGCGCATAGCCCCGCCTGGGTGGTGCAGTCGTGGCTTTCGTTCGTCATCGCGGTGACGGCAATGGCCCTGGGTATCTATTGCCTCCCCGATGGTGGGTGGGTGAAGGGATTCCTGGCGATGGGTCTCCTCTTCACCGTGGGCTCGTCGCTGAGCCTCGCGAAGACGGTGCGAGATCTGCACGAGGGCACCCGGCTCGCGGCGCGCATCGACGAGGCCCGGGTGAGCAAGCTCATTGCCGAGCACGATCCCCTGAAGCCCGCCATCTAGAGCCGCACGCGGTGTCCCCACATCCACCTGCACGGGGCCACGGGCGCAGCGAGTGACGGAAGGCGGCCGGGTCCGGCAACTTCCTGCATGCGCCGTCTCCTGTCGTTGCTCCTGATCGCCACCACTGCCTGCGCTCTCGGGGACTACTCGGGGAGCATCACCGGCAACGTGACCGGCGGATCCGACGGCGGCTCCGGCACCGGCGACGGCGGCGTGGCCGGGGACCTGCCGTGCGACGTCGCGGCGCTGCTCTCGACCCACTGCACCAGCTGCCATGGC
>JADGQZ010000342.1 GCA_017881345.1 Myxococcaceae bacterium
AAGAAGAACCAGGCGCAGGTGAGCGCCGGCTGCAAGAACGTCTTCGCCCAGGCCAAGGCCAAGGCGCAGACGATGCAGAAGGCGCAGTAGCCGCCGGCAGGTCAGACGCTCGGGGTCCGGTCGTGGCGCTCCGGCGTCGCTGGTTGGACCCCTTGTTGCATCCCATGCAGGGGAGAGCCGCTCGCCACCCGTGCGCTGCGCAGATGCTGCGTCCGCACAGCCCGCGGCGCGGCAAATGCTGCGCACCCGCGGCCGGGAGGTAATCAATCATGACTTCGACTTGGATTTCCGGAGGCCCGCTCCAGGAGTACTGGGTCGATGCCTGGCAGCGTTCCATCCTCCTCCTGGACACCCTCCGGCAGCGCGGGAACCAGTACCTCGAGCAGAGCGAGAAGATCGCTCCCCACGTCCTCGAGTTCCAGGCAGAGCTGATCCGTGATGGCCGGACGCTGCCCCGGCCCACCAGCTACCTCCTGGTCCGCATCCTCCCGCCCGCCGGGACGGTGATCGATCCGTCGAAGCCTCCCTTCGTCGTGGTGGACCCGCGGGCAGGTCATGGCCCGGGAATCGGCGGGATGAAGCACGACAGCGAGATCGGCGCGGCGCTCGCCGCCGGCCACGCCTGTTACTTCATCGGCTTTCTGCCCGACCCGGTGCCGGGACAGACCGTGGAGGACGTCTGCCTCACCGAGGCCGCGTTCCTCGAGGAGGTGGCGGCCCGCCATCCGGAGGCGGAGGGCAAGCCGGTGGTCATCGCCAACTGCCAGGCCGGCTGGCAGATCATGATGATGGCAGCGCTGAGGCCGGAGCTCGCCGGTCCCATCCTGCTGGCCGGCTCTCCGCTGTCGTACTGGGCGGGCGTCCGCGGCAAGAACCCGATGCGCTACCTCGGCGGGCTGCTCGGTGGCACCTGGCTCACGGCGCTCGCGGGCGACATGGGGGCGGGAATCTTCGACGGCGCCCACCTCATCGCAAACTTCGAGTCGCTGAACCCGGCCAACACCTACTGGAAGAAGCTCTACAACCTGTACTCGAAGATCGACACCGAGGCGCCGCGCTACCTCGACTTCGAGAACTGGTGGGGCAGCCCGGTGCTCCTCAACGCGGGCGAGATGCAGTGGATTGCCGACAACCTCTTCATCGGAAACAAGCTCTCCACGGGCGAGCTCAAGGCCTCGGACGGCACCCGCATCGACCTGCGGAACGTGAAGTCGCCGATCATCGTCTTCTGCTCCTGGGGCGACGACATCACCCCACCGCAGCAGGCGCTGGGCTGGATCACCGACCTCTACGACGACGATGCGGAGATCGTCGCGGCGGGCCAGACCATCGTCTACACGCTGCACGAAACGATCGGGCACCTCGGCATCTTCGTCTCGGGCAAGGTGGCGACGAAGGAGCACAGCGAGTTCGCCAGCTGCATGGCGATGATCGATCTGCTCCCGCCCGGCCTCTACGAGGCGGTGATCACCGAGGTGGACGAGGACACGAAGAACCCCGAGCTCATCGAGGGCAAGTACCTGTTCCGGCTCGAGCCACGGACGCTCGAGGCGATCCGCGCGCTGGGCCAGAACCCGCCCGAGGACGAGCGCCGGTTCGCCACGGTCGCCCGGGTCTCGGAGATCACCCGGAGCCTGTACCGGACGCTCGCCGCGCCCCTGGTGCGAACGCTCGTCCCGGAGCCGGTGGCCAAGGCCCTGCGGCAGCTGCACCCGCACCGGCTCCGCTTCTCGGTGCTCTCGGACCGGAATCCCTTCATGTGGCCGGTGAAGACGCTCGCCCCACAGGTCCGGGCCGCGCGGAAGCCCGTCTCCGCCGGAAACCCGCTCCTCACGCTGGAGAAGGCCGCCTCGTCGTTCATCGTCTCCAGCCTCGATGCCGCGGGTGCGGCGCGTGACACGCTGACCGAGGCGATCTTCCTCGGGGTCTACGGCCTCCCCGTCGTCCAGGCGCTGGTCGGTCTCGGCCCCGAGACGGGAGCGGAGCATCGCATCGAGCGGGACCTCGTCCGGGAAGCCGACGCCGCGAAGGAGCGCGCCGAGCTCGAGGCCCGTTACGAGGTCGGGGGAGTGGCGGAGGCGGCCGTTCGCGCCCTGGTCTACGTGGTCAAGGCCGAAGGCTCGGCGGACGAGCGCGGCTTCTCCACCTTCGCCGCTGCCCGCAAGGCACGCGGGGCGGAGGAGCGGTTGCCCCTCTCGGAGCTGAAGCAGATCCTGAAGGAGCAGTTCCTCCTCCTGTCGCTCGACGAGGCCCGGGCGATTGCAACGCTCCCGGCGCTGCTCCCGCAGGACCTCGAGAAGCGGCGCGAGGCGCTGGATCTCGTGCACCGGATGGTGAGCGCCAGGGGCACCCTGTCCGCCGAGGCGCGTCGCCGGCTCCGCCGCATCGATTCGCTGTTCGATCTCGAGCCGGAGAGGCCGGTCGGGGGCCATCCCGCCAACGCCTGAGACATCGGGGGTGGAAGGAGCAAGCGCCATGCAGGAACAGGTCAGACCCATCCTCCAGGGACAGAAGGTTCTCGTGGTCGGAGTGGCGAACGACCAGTCCATCGCCTACGGCTGCGCAAAGGCGTTCCGCACCGCCGGCGCGGAGCTGGCCGTCACCTGGCTGAACGAGAAGGCACGGCCTCACGTCGAGCCGCTGGCGAGGGAGGTGGGTGCCACCATCACCGCGCCGCTCGACGTGAGCGCGCCCGGTCAGCTCGAGGCGGTGTTCGACCTCATCCGGACCCGGTGGGGAAAGCTCGACAGCCTGGTGCACTCCATCGCCTTCGCCCCGAAGGAGGACCTCCAGGGCGGGCTCCTGGACTGCTCGGCGGCGGGGTTCGCCAAGGCGATGGACGTCTCCTGTCACTCCTTCGTCCGGATGGCGAAGCTCGCTGCGCCGCTGATGACGGACGGCGGGACGATGTTCGCCATGAGCTACGTCGGCGCGAACCGGGTGGTGCCCAGCTACAACGTCATGGGGCCGGTGAAGGCCGCGCTCGAGGCGGCGTGCCGATACCTGGCCTACGAGCTCGGGCCCAGGGGGATCCGCGTCCACGCGATCTCGCCCGGGCCGCTGAAGACGCGCGCCGCGTCGGGGCTCAAGGACTTCGAGCTGATGCTCAACGAGGCGGCGCAGAAGGCCCCACTCGGCGAGCTGGTGGACATCATGGACGTGGGCTTCTCCTGCGCCTACCTGGCCACGCCGTTCGCCAGGCGCATCACCGGCGGAACGGTGTACGTGGACGGTGGCACCAACATCGTCGCCTGAGCCTGGACGGTGGCGCGCCGCTGCGCGGTTCCATGAGCGTCCCCCCTGGTGCGGGGGGCTGAGGTCAGAGCAGGATCTTCAGGAGGCGCGTCGCCAGCTCCTCCATCGAGAACACGGTGAGGGCGAGGGGCAACAGCGGCGCGGCGGTGGCGAGCGCCAGCCGGGCGATGTCCTGCGTCCCGAACGGAACCACGTTCATCTCCCGGATGACGGAGTAGCTCTGGCCGAGGTCCGACAGTGACTGGATGTCGCCGGTCCCCAGGAGCTCCGACTCGGGCACCGGGTGACGGATCCATTTGTCCTCGAAGGCCTTGACGTACTCGCTCCCGAGCTTGCCGTACGTGGCCAGCCCGCCCCTCTTGGCCTGGGAGAGCCGGGGAGTGAAGACGGTCAGCGGGGCGAGGACGAGCAGCAGCAGGAGCCCGACCAGCGCCAGAGCGTCGACCTTGAAGGACATGAGGTTCGCGCCGCCGTAGAGCACCCGGGTACCGATGATGCCGGCGAGCAGGGCACCCTGGGCGAAGAGCAGCGGGGCGAAGGCGTAGGTGGACTTCCCCAGGAACGACAGCCCGGCAGCCCGGTCCGGATGGGTCGGCACCAGGTGCAGGTCCAGCCGCGAGACCTGCCAAAGGAAGCGAAACCAGACGAAGAGCCGCAGGTACCACCGGAGCAGGATGAACTGGGTGATGGGCAGGCTGATGGCCAGGTACCAGATGCCCGCCGGGGTGAGGTGAATGCCGTCGGCGCCGAGAGCCCCGCGCCAGCTCGGCCGATCGAGGGAGATGGTGGTCCTCCAGAGCCACTGTCCCAGGGTTGCTACCAGCACCAGCAGACCGACTTCGAGAACGATGGAGTTGCGGAGCCGGAGCGCGGAAGCCAGCGCCGCATCGAAGCGGGGTAGGTCCGCCGGACGGACGATGCCCCGGTCGATGAACTGGACCACCACACTCCGGGTGCGCTGGTGGACGACGAGCTCGGCGGCGATCAACACCGGAAGGGCGATCAGGAAGCGAACCTGCGAGTCGATGTCGCGGAGGAAGGGGAGGGGGCTCGGGGGGCCGAAGAGCTGACCGGCCATGGCCGTCAGACAGAACAGCGGGAGCCAGGCAACCAGGGTGATGACCCAGATGCGCCGCCAGAGCTGCTCCAGGACTGGCCCGCTCAGGTGCGCACGCCGGAACAGCTGGTACAGCGGTCCACCGAGCACGAGCGAGAAGTCGTACTTCGCGGGCGGAAGTGCTTCCATGGCCGGCCTCCGGTCCGACGCACCCTAGCCGCGGGCGGGCCGCGGGTGCCTGGTGAAGCCGTATGGGCCTTCGGACCTACGTCGAGAGAGGCCCCCGGTGGGCCAGGCACCGACTAACCTGGACTTCCCTGGCCCAGGGGAGCTCATGCGCTCACCGATTCCCGCAGTCGTCCTGTGGCTCGCGCTGGGTAGCGTGGCCCGGGCCCAGGCGCCGGAGGCGGCCGACGGGGGAACGCCCGGGCTCAGGCTCTGCATCAGCTCGGACAGCTGCGCCGCCTTCCACGGCTACGGCTCGGTCTGTACCGACGGGCAGTGCGCGCCGTACCAGGACAAGACGGACCTCTTCAGCCTCATCGGGCTGACCAAGAAGGGCGAGGACCCTCCCGAGCCGTTCAAGCCGATGCTCTCGATTCTCCCGGTCGTGGCCTACAACCCGACCCAGGGAGCCCTGATCGGCGCCGCCGCCATCCTCGGCATCTACCTCGGCGATCCGAAGACGACCACCATCTCCAACATCTCGGCCAACATCCTCTACACCACCAAGAACCAGTGGCTCTCGGGCATCAACAGCGTGCTGATGCTCGCCGACAACTCCTGGCAGCTGCAGGGAGACTGGAGGTTCCTGATCTTCAACCAGGACACCTTCGGGCTCGGCACCGGGACCCCTCCGGTCGCCACGCGGTTCACCCTCAACGGGTACGGCACCACGCAGGCCATCCCCGGCGCCCAGCCGATGGACATGAACCTGATCCGGATCCGCGAGACCTTCCTCAAGCGGCTGACCGAGACCTTCTACATCGGCGCCGGCTATGCGTTCGATCGCTACTACGCGATCCGTGACCTGCTCCTGGACCTGAATGCGACGCCCGCGGTGGTGACCAGCCACTACGCCTACAGCACCCTCGCCGGGTTCAACCCCTCGGGGTACAACACCTCCGGCCCGAGCCTGAACGTGCTCTGGGACAGCCGCGACTCCACCATCAATCCGTACCGCGGCATCTACGCGGCCATCAACTACCAGTGGTACCCCACCTTCCTCGGCAGCGCGCAGGACGCCTCGCTGCTGTCCGGCGAGTTCCGGACGTACATCGGCCTGTCTCCGTCGGTGCCCCGCAACGTGATCGCCCTGTGGTTCATGTTCCAGACCACGGTGAGCGGGAAGCTTCCCTACCTCGACCTGCCGGCGATCGGCTGGGACTCGCGAAACCGGACCGGCCGGGGATACGTCCAGGGCCGATGGCGTGGCACCGCGGAGCTCTACGCCGAGGTGGAATGGCGCTTCCGGATCACCGACAACGGCCTGGTCGGCGGAGTGGTCTTCGCCAACTTCGAGACCTTCTCCAGTCTGCCGGTGAGCTATCTGGGCTTCGTCGACAACGGGGTGAACCTGTTCCAGACGATCGCCCCGGCGGGCGGGGTGGGCCTCCGCTTCATGATGAACCGGCAGTCAAGGACCAACATCACCCTCGACGTCACGGTGGCCCAGCGCACCTTTGGAGTCTATTTCGGCGCCGGCGAGGCGTTCTGATATTCCCCCGGTTCCAGGGAGGGGAAGTCCGGATGCGCCGTCCGCCGTCATCGGCAGTGGTCGCCTCGTGCCGTCTGCTGTCGCTGGTGCTGCTGCTCACGGGGGCGGTGGCCGCTGCGTCGACCACGCCGCCGCCGGATCCCCGTGACGGGTGGCGTCACGAATTCTCCCCCGCGTGGGAGATGGACACGTTCTGGAGCAAGGAAGGCAGTCACTTCACCTTCCACTCGGTGACGCTCGGGTACCTTGGCTCGGTGGGTGCGTCCGGTCCCTTCATGCACCTGAGCTGGATCATCCCGCTGCAGGCCCGGCAGGACGGGAGGGTTCACGCCGTGTCGTCGGTGTACCAGAACAGCGGCGGGATCGACCTGCTGCTCGGCTGGCAGTGGCGGACGACGCTGTCGGAGACGCTCGAGGTGGAGAGCGGGCCTGGCTTCCACATGGACCTGCTCAACCTCGGGGGCAAGGCCGGGCTCACCAACTTCAACGCGCTCCAGATCGGTGCCGGGGGGATGGGCATCCTCCGCTGGCGTCCCGACTGGAAGCCTGGGAAGGTGGGCTGGAGCCTGGGCGCGGTGGGTGCGCTGGCACTGGACTTCGCCGATCCGCTCCGGAGCAACGACCTGCGAATCGGGGTGGTGTTCCGCCTCGGGGCGGTGGTGGGGGTGGACCTGCCATGAGACGCCCGCTGCTCGCAGCTGCGGCACTCGGCGCGGTCGGGCTCCTCGCCTGTCTCGGTCCGTACCCCAACATCGGCGAGAAGCTCGACGTCACGAGCCGGGTTTCGGGGACGTCGTACATCACCCTGGACGCCGGGAACGCCCGCGTCCTCGTCCTCGCGCCGCTCGACGGAGGCCAGAGCGCCCCGTTCACCCGGATCGACGAGTTCCAGCCGCGCGCGGTGGAGACGTTGCAGGGCACCTGGTCCGACCCGGGCATGGACATCGCGTTCTCCACCACCACCGTCTTCACCCTCCCGGACGAGTCGGCGAAGTCGATCTCCTCGCGGAGAGGTGCCACCCGGAAGACGCTCTCACCTCCGCGGCTGAGCGAGGCGACTCTCGACGCGGTCTCGGCCGAGGTCCTCGAGCTCTCGGGCCCGGCAGAGGTCGCCGGGAGCTACCGCACGCTGGTCTCGCGGACCGCGGCCGTCTCCGGCACCGATGCGACGTCCCCGGCCTGCGCCTTCCACCTCGCCAACTTGGCGGTGGAGTCGTCCGAGGTGCGGATCCCCGGATTCAACAGCCCCGGTCTCACCCAGTACCTGAACCGGGAGGAGCCATTCCTGGGCATCCTCTCGGGAACGGTGACCATCGGGCTGGTGGGCCTGTTCAGCCCGGTCAGCACCATCCGCTTCGCGAACTACGCCGACTTCGAGGGCGTCGTCCTGAACGGGGAGCAGATCTCGAGCACCGACACCAGCGGCAACGGCGGGATGTCCGGGGTGCTCGGGTTCCGCATCGAGCGCCAAGGGCTGCCGCCGCTCGAGGGATCGGTGGACTACCGCGAGGTGAAGCTGACCGGCGGCAACGAGTCAGGCGACTACCTCGTCACCCTCGATGGCGGAACGGAGACGCGGGTGCCCACCGGTCACCGCATCCCGTCGCTCGAGGAGTGCCTCGCCCTCTAGGTCAGGGCGGCCGCAGTCGAGTTCCAGGTCAGGGTGTCGTCAGGCGGGCGATAGTCAGCGAGGCCGGGGCGGCCGCGCTCAGCTCCTACTCAGGCGCTGCTCGGCTTGCCGAACCGGAGCGCGCCCTTGCCCTCGTCCGCGTGCACGGTGTCGCCGGCGACGTACTCGCC
>JADGQZ010000343.1 GCA_017881345.1 Myxococcaceae bacterium
GACGGGCCCTTCGCCGAGACCAAGGAGCAGCTCGGCGGCTACTACGTCATCGAGGTACCGGACCTCGAGTCGGCCCTCGAGTGGGCCGCCCGCTGCCCCGGCGCGCGCGACGGGTCCATCGAGGTCAGGCCGCTCGCGCAGATGGCCCCGGTGTAGCGAGGTCCACGGTCGATGCTCGCCCGCGCCATCGACGCGCTCGTGCGCCGCGAGGGCCCCCGGGTCCTCGCGGGCCTCATCCGCTGGAGCGGCGACTTCGATCTGGCCGAGGAGGCGTTCCAGGCCGCGTGCACGCAGGCGCTCGAGCTCTGGCCGCAGCGCGGGCTCCCGGACCGTCCGGGCGGGTGGCTCACCATCGTGGCCCGCCGGCGGGCGCTGGACCTGGTGCGCCGCCGCCGCCCGGTCGTTCCGCTCGATGCGCCGCTCGCCCAGGCCCTGGCGGCCGAGGAGGAACCGCTCGGAGAGGACGCATCCGAGGTGGAGGACGACCGGCTGCGGCTCCTCTTCACCGTCTGCCACCCCGCGCTGGCCCAGCCGGCGCAGATCGCGCTCGCGCTCCGGACGCTCTGCGGGCTCACCACGCTGGAGATTGCCCGGGCGCACCTCGAGCCCGAGGCGACCACGGCGCAGCGCCTGGTCCGGGCGAAGCGGAAGATCGCCGATGCGCGCATCCCCTTCGAGGTCCCCCCTGCAGAGCGCCTCGGCGAGCGACTCGCGGGCGTGCTCTCCACCATCTACCTGGTCTTCAACGAGGGCTTCTCGGCGACGGAAGGCGAGGCGTGGATCCGCGCGGACCTCTGCGCCGAGGCCATCCGCCTGGGACGGCTGGTGGTGGAGCTGCTCCCCGGCGAGGCCGAGGCGGAGGGTCTGCTCGCCCTGATGCTCCTCCACGACGCGCGCCGGCCGGCCCGTACCGCGGAGGACGGGACGCTGGTCCCGCTGGAGGAGCAGGACCGGACCCTCTGGGATCGCGAGGTCATCGCCGAGGGCACGGCGGTGCTCGATCGCGCCGTGGGCCGCGGCTCCCCCGGGCCCTACCAGCTCCAGGCGGCCATCGCGGCGCTGCACGCCCGCGCCGTGCGCCCGGCGGAGACCGACTGGCCGCAGATCTCCGCGCTCTACGGTGCGCTCCTCCGCCACACGCCGAGCCCCATCGTCGAGCTGAACGCGGCAGTCGCGCTGGCGATGGCCACGGGGCCCGAGGCCGGCCTCGCCTGGATGGAACGGCTGGACCGCGGAGGCGAGCTCGGCGGCTACCACCTGCTCCCGGCCTCGCAGGCGGAGCTGCTCCGGCGGGTCGGGCGGCTGGAGGAGGCACGCGCCGCCTACGGCCGGGCGCTGGCGTGGGTGCGCCACCCGGCCGAGCGGCGCTTCCTCGAGCGGCGTCTCGCCGCGCTCGACTGAGGTCAGCTGCCGGATCCCGCGAGCAGCTCGTGCAGCACCCAGGGGAGATCCGAGCCGGCATCGGCGAGCACGCCGAGCATCGAGCGCAGGTCCGCGTCGTGACCCACGCGGAAGCTTCGCCGGAGCGCCGACATGACCCGCGCGCGCACGCCGGTCAGCGCACGGGACACGGTCGACTTGTGCGTCCCCTCGCGCCGGCCGATCTCCTCGAGGGTCAGCCCCTCCAGCACGTACAGAGCGAGGAAGTGACGGGTGCGCGGCTCGAGCCCGCCGAGTGCCTCGACCAGCGCGGACCGGAGCACGGCGTGCTCGGCGCGGCGGAGCAGCGAGGCCTCGGGGTCGGGGCCCGGAGCTGCGAGCTCGGCGATTCCCCGGTGCTCGGGCTCGATCCCCGGTCTGGCCCCGAGCAGGTTCAGCGCCACCCGCAGCAGGACGGAGCGGAGCCAGGGATCGAGGCCGCCCCGGCCCTGGTACTCGGCCAGCTTCGGGCCACGTGGACCGAGCAGCAGCCGTTCCCGGGTCCGCTGGAGCACCTCGGAACGCAGCTCGTCGTCCAGACGGAGGCGTCTCAGCGCCCGCGGGAGCAGCGCCCGCAGGCGGGTGTCCAGCTGCTCGAGGGCGGCCTGGTGTCCCTCGAGCGCCGCGCAGGCGAGATAGAGATCGGCTGCGTGGATCGGGACGCCGTCCGGCTCCAGCGCCGGGACGCGCCGGGCGACGAAGCGGAAGAACGCCTCGGGATCGAGCCGAAGGTCCGGGTGCGCGTTCCGCGCGACCTCGAGCGCACAACCGAGATGGACCACGCGGGGGAACGTCCTCGTCGGGGGTTGCCCGCCCCAGCACCAGGTCCCCCCTCATCCCGGAGTGTGCCCCATCTGCGGGGCCCCTGGTCAACCGGTGCAGCCAGCGTGGGCGCCCGCGCCGTAGACCGGCCGGGCAAGTGAGCGTACGGGGGTGACCGGCGCAGATGTGGGTTCCCCCTGTTCGCCTTCGTGCAAACCCTCCGTTGTGAGCGGCCTCACATTGTCGGGAGGAGGACGGCGTGGGCACGCACGTGCTGGTGGTGGAAGACGAGGCAGACCTCCGGACCGCCCTGGTGGAGTTGCTCTCCATCTGGGGCTACCGGGTCATCACCGCCTGCGACGGACGGGAGGCGCTGGAGCGCCTGGGTGTCGGGAAAGAGCCGGTCGTCATGCTGCTGGACCTCCAGATGCCGGTGATGACCGGGGACGAGCTGCTCGACGAGGTCTCGCGTCATCCCCCGGGACGGCCCCTGCGTATCGTCGTGCTCTCCGCCAACCTGGACGTGCATCGACGCGAGAGTCACGGCCACGTGACGGTCGCGCTCAACAAGCCGGTGCTTCCCGAGCGGCTGCACGCGAGCGTGGAGTCCGCGGTCCACGCGCTCGAGTAAGTGCGCGGCTGTCCAGGGCTCGTCCCTTTTTCCCCGCGGAGGGGTGGGCGCGGGGCACGCTTTGGCCTAGAGACGGAGCTGTGGAGCAGACCGGACAGGCCGACCGCCCGCAGCCGGGGCGGGTGGCGTACTTCCGCGCGGCACTCGGGCTCGGGCTCGGGGCGTTCGGCAGCAGCCAGAGGATGCAGGCGCCCCTCGAGACCGCCCTGGTGCGCGAGCGCCGGTGGGTGACGGAGGAGGAGCACGCCGCCCTGCTCCAGGTCCTCGAGCTCTTCCCGGGCGCCCCGTCGGCCAACACCCTCGCACTGGTGGGCCAGCGGCTCGGTGGATGGACCTGGTCCCTGCTCGGTTACCTGGGCTTCGTCCTGCCAGGCGTGCTGATCACCGCGGCGCTGGCCTGGCTCTACGTCCAGTTCGACCTCGGCACCCGCCTGGAGTCGGTGTTCCGCGGCTTCGGTGGTGCGTCGGTGGGGGCGATCCTCGCGCTGACCATCCGGCGAGTGCGGGGTGGGGTGCACGCCCGGTGGCAGATGGCGGTGGCCGGCGCGGCGCTGCTCTTGACGGTGGCGGGCAAGGCCTCGCCGACGGAGGTGGTGCTGCTCGGCGCGGCGACCGGGCTCTTCGTCGAGCTCGGGCTGCGGCGCCGGCGCGCGAAGACTCCCCCTGTTCCACCGCCGCCCGAGGAGGGTGCGAGCACGGTGCGCTCGGCGCTGGTCGCGCTCGTTCCGCTCCTCGCGGTGATGCACGTGTCGGGCCTCGACGCCCAGGTGGTGGAGGCGCTCGTCCTCTACTTCCGCACCGGCCTCGGTGCGTACGGCGGCGGGGTGGCCATCATTCCCCACCTGAGCTAGCGGCTCGACGCGCTGGACTGGCTCACGCGCCGGCAGTTCGCCGACGCAGTCTCGGTGGCCCTGCTCACGCCCGGTCCGGTGCTGCTCATGGCCACGTTCGCCGGCTACCTCCACCACGGCTGGTCCGGCGCCGCCGCCTCCACGGTGGCGCTGCTCGCGGCTCCCTGGGTCCTGGTCCAGCTCGCCGGGGGCTGGCTCGGGCGCGTCCGGGAGCATCCGGTGGTCCGCGCTGCGGCGAGCGGACTCCTCCCGGCGGTGGTGGGCCTGATGGGCTCGGCGGCTCTGGTCCTGGGCACCAGCTTCCACGGGCCGGCGGGGCTGGGCATCGCGGCGGCCGCGGCGCTCACGCTGGTCCGGTATGACCTGAACCCCGCCTGGGTCGTCGCCGCCGGTGGCGTCCTCCGGTTCCTCCTGCACCTCGGCGGCGTGTGAGCCCCGGGCCCCCCAGAGGACGCATCCTCCTCGTGGAGGACGACGCCGCCATCCGCGAGGCGATGGTCGAGGTGCTGGGCGAGCTCGGCTACGAGGTGGTGACCGCGTCCGACGGGGAGCAGGGGCTGCGGCTCGCGGCCGCGGAGCCGGTCCCCTGCCTCATCCTGCTCGACTGGAGAATGCCGGGCATCGACGGACCGATCTTCCTCGGACGGCTGCGCGAGCTGCCGAGAGGGGCGGAGTTCCCCGTCATCCTCTCGACGGCAGATCGCGTCGCGTCGGACGCGATGGAGCGGCAGGTCGCGGGGGTGCTGTCGAAGCCCTTCGACCTCGACGCGCTGCGCGAGCTCCTCGAGCGGGTGACCGGGGACGGCTAGAAGTTCCCGGCCAGGGTCAGGCCGCCGCCGCCGGGGAGCGCCATGGCTCCCACCTGGACCCCGGGCTTTCCGAGGACCTGGTTGTTGTGCTGGCGGATCAGACCCATCAGCTGGTCGCGCGAGACGGGGTTTGCGCTGTACGAGCTGGAGGCGATGCCCAGGACCGCGCCGCCGAGCACCAGGCCGCCGGACCAGTACATGCGCGACTGCAGCTGCGCGTCGCGGTTGTTCCAGCACTGGACCTGACCTGGCTGGCAGGTGGGGATGAAGAGGGCGCTGATGCCGACGGCGATGCCGGAGACGAGGAGCAGCACGCTGCCGGTGCCCATCAACCGCTTGGCCGCCGCGCGGCGCTCGTACTCCTCGGCCAGGTCGGGGCGTCCGAGCGCGCTGTAGAGCGAAGGGCCCTGCAGCGGCCGCTTCTCGGGGCCGATGACGGGGACCTGGATCATCGGGCCCCAGCCGTGGTTCCCATCGACGTATGCGGGCCGCCACTCGAGGCGGATCAGCTGCGGGTTCACCGGAGCCGACTTCTGAGAGGTGGCCGGCGCGCGACCCGGCGGGGGCGCCGGGGCCGGCGCAGAGCCGATGTCCGCCTCACCCGTCTTCGCCGGCGCAGGTGCCGCGCTCTGCGGCACCGGGACTGCTCCGGGCGGGAGCTTCGGTGCGGCCGCCGGGACGTCCCCGACAGCGGCCGCCCCCGCTGCGGCGCCGACCGCTGCCCCGGTTGCGGCGGCAGCTGGAGCCCCGGAGGACTGGGGCGCGGCCTGGGCGGGGGGTGCATACCCCTGGGGCGCCTGCTGAGCGGGAGGCGCGTACTGCTGCTGGGGAGGCGGGGCGTAGCCCTGGGGCGCCTGCTGGACCGGGGGGGCGTACTGCTGCTGGGGCTGGGTGTACTGAGGTGCCTGTTGCGCCGGGGGGGCGTACTGCTGCTGGGGCTGGGCGTATTGAGGCGCCTGCTGAGCCGGGGGGGCGTACTGCGGCTGGGGCTGGGCGACCGGAGGCGCCTGCTGGGCGGGAGGCGCGTACTGTGGCGGCGGCGGCGCGTAGCTCGGCGGCGGCGGCACCGACTGCACGGGAACCGACTGGGCAGGAGCCCCCTGGTCGGCCAGCGCGCGCACCGGATATCCACCGAGCGCAGCGACGAGCAGGGATGCCATCGCCTGATGAACGATGGGGGTGCGGCAGGCAGTCACGGGGAGCCCTCCTCTTCCGGCCGGGGACGAGACGACCAGGGTCCCCGCAATATTCATCCCTCTGGGGGCAATGACACCTCGAATGTGGCCCCGCCGCCAGGTGGACTCTGGACCCAGACGCGTCCGTGGTGAGCCTGCACGATCTCGCGGACGATCCACAGCCCCAGCCCCATCCCCGGATGGCCGTGGGTCTGCAGGCCGCGCTCGAAACGCTCGAAGATACGGTCCTGGTCCGCCGGCGAAATGCCGGGTCCGGCGTCCTGGACACGGATGCGGGGGCCGCTGACGCAGTGGACCTGCATTTCGACGGGGTTTCCGGCCGCGTACTTGAGGGCGTTGGAGAGGAGATTCGTCAGCACCTGGTCCATGCGCTGCCGGTCCGCCACGACCGGGACGGGGACCGGCGCACGGAGGGTCACGGTGGTCCCCACCCGCCCGGCTTCCTCGGCGAAGCGCTGGACGACCTCGGCGGCGAGCTCCGCCAGGTCGATGGGCTCCAGGTCGAGCACCAGCTTCCCGGCGGACATCCGCGACACGTCCAGCAGCTGATCCACCAGCCCGGCCAGCCGCGTGCTCTGGGTCTGGATGCGGTCGAGGCGGGCGCGAAAGGTCTCCGGCGTCCCCACCCGGCCGGCCTCGCGGTCCAGCGCGGCGACGGTCAGCTTGAGCGAGGTGAGCGGGGTCTTCAGCTCGTGCGAGGCGACGGAGAGGAAGTCGTCGCGCTTGCGCACCGCCTCGCGTGCCTCACGGTAGAGGCGGGCGTTCTCCACCGCCAGCGCGGCGCGGGCGGCCAGGTCCTCCACCAGGGCGAGGTCCGCGGCGTCGTAACGCCTGCCGGACTCGGCGTGGACCAGGGTGATGGCACCGAGGATGCGCCCCCGGGCGCGGAGCGGAGCGATGATGGCCGAGCGCAGGCCGAGCGCACGGATGACGGCGAGGTGCGCGTCGTCCTTCGCCGTGCGGCCGAGGAGCTCCTCGGGGATCTCCTCGTACAGCTCCGAGCGCCCGGTGCGGAGGACCTCCGGCAACCCGAAGCGCTGGCTCCAGTCGAGCGGGTAGCGCTCGCGGAGCGCCCACGCATCCGACACCCTGGCCGGGTCCACGTGCGCGACAGCGAGCTGCTCGCTCCGCTGCTCGCCCTGGAGCAGCTCGATGGCGCACCAGTCGGCGAGCCTCGGGACGGCGAGCGTCGCGAGCCTGCGCAGCGTCTCGTCGACGTCGAGCGAGGAGGCCAGGGTGGCGCTCGCCTCGGCGAGGAACTGCGACGTTTCCTCGCGCCGCCTCTCGGCCGAGATGTCCTGGACGAGCGCCACGAACCCGTCCACCGCGCCCGAGCGGGTGCGGAGCGGCATGAGCTGGGTCCGCACCCGCCGCGGCCCGGTGGGGTACGGCATCACGACCTCGTACTTCACGTCCGCGCCGCCGAGCGCCCGCTCCACGTGCTCGCGCACGGTCTCGTACCCGAGCGGTCCCATGACCTCGGGGAGAGAGTGGCCGATGAGCGTCTCCGGCGAGCGGGCGAACCAGGTCCGGTACGTCTCGTTGGCGAAGCGGTAGACCAGGTCCTTGCCCACCAGCGCGATGAGCCCGGGGACGGCGTCGGTGATGAGCCGGAGCTGGGCTCGCTGCTCGGCCACGGCCTCCCGGGCCAGGGTGAGCTCGCGGACCTGGGCCTCGGCCTCGAGCCGGGCGGCGTGCTCACGGGTGGCGGCCGCGTCGCGTTGCTGCTCGGCATCGCGGCGGGCCGTCGTCTCCTCGACGAAGGCGCACACCCCCACCACCGCCTCACCGCTGGTGACCGGGTGGTAGTCGCACCGGAAGCTCCGTTGCTGTCCGGGCGGCGCCCCCGGCTCGAGCACGACGTCGCGCAGCGGGCGGCCGGTCTCGAGCACCCGGCCGAGGACCTCGACCAGCGCCTCGAGTCCCGGTGCGCCTCGGAAGAGAACGCGCAGGTCCTGCCCGAGGTGTTCCTCGACCGGCCGCCCGTTGATGCCGGCCATCGCGGCGTTGAGCAGCACGAACCGGAAGTCCCGGTCCACCACGGCGATCCCCAGGGGCGCCTCGCGCACCGCCAGGTCCAGCGCCGCCTCCAGGCTCAGCGCCTCGTCCGGACCGGGGCGAGCGCGCACGACGGCATCGGATCGCAGCACGCCCTCCGGCGTACCAGACGGTGGGCGGGGGTCACCCGGACACCGATCCACGTTCTGTTCACCGTGCGTCGAAAGCGGGCGTCCCGGAGCACCGGACGGCCCGCCCGCGCTCACTTCCCGAACAATTCCTGGAGCCGCTTCCGAGCGTCCTCCGCGGCCTGCTGGCGGAGCTTCTCGGCCTCGGACTGGGCCTTCTGCTCGCCCTGTGACGTGTCGGTCCCGGCCGAGCCCGAGCCGCCCAGTGCGCCGGCCGCGGCCTTTCCGATGTCGGACTCGCCGAGCAGTGAGCGGATGGTGCTCGCGCCGGCGAGCCTGGCGATGGTGAGCGCGGCCGGCTTCACGTCGAGCCCGGAGATCTGCGGAGCCCACGCCGGCCCGCTGAGGCTGAGCGCGATGGGGATGGCCTCGGGCGGCGTCACCTTGCCGCCGGTGAGCGTCTTCACCGTCGCCGGGGTCAGCGCCACGGTCCCGGCCAGCGCGAGGGTCCCGGAGAGCCCAACGCCCCCGCCGAGCGTGACGCCCGCCTGCGGCAGCTGCACCGTGATCGGCTTGGCGAGCTTGGCCACGCCGTTGTCGACGGTGAGCGCCACGGCCAGGTTCTCGCCGAGCGAGGTGTTGCCGGTCCCGGCGAGCGCCTTCGTGGCGAAGGGAAGCACCTTGGCCAGGGGCCCGGCGACCGCCGAGACGAGGTCCGCGCCGAGGAAGGCGCCGTTCTTGAGGTTGCCGTCGATGTGCCCGTCGAGCGTCTTCTCCACGGCCGAGAGCGTGGTCCCCTTCCCGGCGAGCGCGATCTTCCCGTCGAAGACGCCGCTGAAGGCCTTGCCCTTGCCGCCGAAGGTCAGCGCCTGGGCCAGATCGAGGCTCTTCACCGCGAGCTTCAGGTCCCAGGGCTTGTCCACCGGGCCGAGCCGCACGCTCGTTCCGTCGAGCCGGACCTGTCCGCCGGCGGCGTCCATGCTGAGCCGGTCCACCTTGACCAGGTCGTCCTGCATCGTCGCGTCGAGCTGCAGGTTCTTCCAGGGGACCTTGTGGAAGACGAGCGAGGCGACCTCGGCGTGGATCTTCCCGCGCATGCCGTCGAAGCGGTGCGGGTCGGCTGGCGGCGGTGGGGCCGCCTTGGGGTCGGTCTCGAGGAGCAGCGCGTCGGCGTCGAGCCGCGGGGCCCGCGCGTCGAGCGCGAAGGTGGTGGTGGCGCGCTTGCCCTCGCCCTGCATCTCGACCGAGGCGGTGCCGGTCACGGTGTCCTCGAGCACCTGCAAGCTCCACTGTTCGAGCTTCACCCGGGTGGTGCCGCCACGGCTGGCGCTGCCCTTCAGCGAGAGCGCCATCGGTTTCCCCGGCGGCTTGTCCAGGAGCTGCCCGGGCCGAAGGTCCGCGCCGGCGAGGTCGAGGTCGGCCTCGAAACGATAGGCGTTCTTTCCCGCGCCGCGCAGGTGCGTCACGAGCTTCATCGGTGCCCCGGCGGCCTTCGCCAGCTGCTGGGGAATCGCCAGCCGCACCGGGGTGAAGTCGAGCGTCACGTCCAGCGAGGGCGCCGTCTGCGTCCCGGCGCCGCGGATCGACAGCCCGATGGGCCCGGCGGCTTGCCCCTTCAGCGCCTTCGCCACCGCCGGGAAGGAGCGGGCGATCACCGCCGGGTCGAGGTCATGGCCGACGATCTCGAAGTTCTCGATGCTCGGCTTCTCGCTGGCGAGCGCCTTCACCCGGCCGTGCCCGGTGATTCCGGCCTGGCCCAGGGCGATGGCGAGCGTGCGGATGTCGAGGTCGCCGGACTCGGCGTTCCCGTCGAGGTCGGTGTCCACGGTGAGGTCGACCGGCGAAGCGCCCGTCCCGGCGAAGCGGACCCCGCGGACGTGGACGCCGCCCTTGGCCTTCGTCGGGCCCTTGCCGCCCGGCACCGCGGCGCCGAGGTCGGCGGTCCAGTCGGCGTCGAGCCGCCCCGCCTCGAGCCGCGCGTCCTTCGGGAGGAACGGCCCGAGCGGGGCGAGGTCCACCGGCTGGACCTTGAGCACGATGTGCTCGGGCGTCGGCTGGAGCGTGTTCGGGAGCGGCGCGGTGTGGACCCGGAGCTCGAGGTTCTGCTTCTCGGCGAGCAGGGCGGCCTTGACCACGATGTCCAGCGGCTTGCCGGCGCGCAGGTCGTCCACCGTGACGTCCAGGTCCGAGATGCCGAGCTCGCGGGTCTGGCCGGTGCTCCGGTCCACCAGTCGCACGCGACCATCGATCACCGCGGCGTGGTCGACGCGGACCGCCGAGAGGTCGCGCGGCTCGCCGGGGGTGCCCTCGGCCGGCTTCTGCTGCTGGGCCAGCCTGGTCTGGAGCCGCTCGAGGTTCGTCGTTCCGTCCGGCAGGCGGACCACGTTCACCACCGGCTCGGTGACCTCGACCGAGCGGACGACGATGTCCTTGCCGAGCGAGAAGAGCGCCCGCAGCGCGGCGACCCGGACCCCCACCTCCTTCACCTGGGCCAGGGGCACGCCCTCACCCTCGGCCGCACCCACCTCGATGCCGGTCACCGTCGCGCCGAGTCCGGTGAGGAAGCTCGTCGAGATGCGGCCCAGATTCACTGGCCGGCCGAGCTGCTGGGACAGCGTGGCCGCCTCCGCCTGCGCCCGGCGGGTGAGGATGGAGTCGAGGACCAGCGAGGCGACGAAGACGACGGCCACCAGGACCGCGACCACGATGGCGAGGACGCGGACCCAGCGCTTCTGGAACAGTGAGGCCATGGCTTCCCACGGTAGGCATGCACCCCGGTCCGACGAAACCGTCCTCGCGGCGCGTCTGGCCTGCGGCTGACGTAGGGTTCCGCCCCCGATGGACGGACCGATCCAGGCCATCGTGGTGCACGGGGGAGCGTGGAGCATCCCCTCCGAGGCCCGGGCAGCGCACCGGGCAGGCTGCCTCGCGGCGGCCGAGCGAGGGTTCGGCGTGCTCTCGGCCGGCGGCTCGGCGCTGGACGCGGTGGTGGCCGCCATCGAGCTCCTCGAGGACGATCCCACCTTCGACGCCGGCCGGGGCTCGGTGCTCTCCGCCGAGGGGCGGGTGCAGCTCGACGCCGGGCTGATGGACGGACGGACGCTCCACGTCGGTGCGGTCGCCAACGTGCACCGGGTGGCGCACCCCATCCGGCTCGCCCGGGTGGTGCTCGAGCGGTCCGGGCACCACCTCCTGGTGGGCGAGGGGGCTGAACAGTTCGCAATTGCACAGGGGCTCGCGCTGGTGGAGCCCGACAGCCTCGTCGTGGACCGCGAGCGGCAGCGGTACGCGGACTTCCTGGCGGGCCGGATCGCGACGGAGGACGACTTCGGCGGCCATGACACGGTGGGCGCGGTGGCGCTCGACGGCGACGGGCAGCTGGCAGCCGGAAACAGCACCGGCGGCGTCGCCTTCAGCCTCCCCGGACGGGTCGGGGACGCGCCGGTGCCCGGGGTGGGCTACGTGGCCGACTCCCGCACGGGCGGGGTCGCCTGCACCGGCTGGGGAGAGCACATCCTCCGGGTGGCGCTGGCGACGCGGGCGCTGATCGCGCTCGAGGGCGGAGCAGACGCCGGGGACGCCGCCCGCGAGGCGCTGGGAGTCCTCGAGCGCTCGGTCCAGGGCCGGGCCGGGCTCATCGTGCTCGACCGCCACGGCCGGGTGGGGCTCGCCCACTCGACGCAGTGTCTCGCCCACGCCTACCGGAGGACCGGCATGACCGAGGCGGTGGGCGGGACGGAGGCGGCTACCGCTTCTTCGGGGCCTTCGCGCCGCCCGCCACGGTGAACGTCTTGGTGAACGCCGGCTGCCCATCGACGGAGACCACGACCTTGTAGTCCCCCGCCGGCCAGCCCGAGGGCTTGGCGATGTGGAACTCGGTGTGCATCGGCTTGGGGGAGGGCGGGGTGACGCTCTTGCTCTCCTCGTGGACCAGCACGTCCTTGGTTCCGTAGGTCCAGCGGGTGGCCAGGAGCGCCTGCGGCGCCATGCCCTCGCTGGTCACGGACAGGTAGATGGTGTCCTTCGGACCGAAGGTGGTGGTCGCGGTCTGGACGGTGTTGTCGGGCTGGATGCCCTTGCCCACGTCCGCAGAGGTGACCTTGAACGGCGCCGGTGGAGGCGGCGGCGGCGCCTGGGTGACAGGAGGTGGAGGCGGCGGCGGAGGGGGCGGCTCCTTCTTGCAGCCCGAGAACAGAAGCAGGGAGAGCCCGAACACGGCGGCGGTGCGGAGCATCGGCGTTCCTCGCTTTCCAGAACAGGTGCGCTTCAGACCTTCGGGATCTTCAGGACCTGACCCGGCTTGATGAGGTCGGGGTTGCTGCCCACGACGTCCTTGTTGGCCTCGTAGAGGAGGCGCCACTTCTTCGCGTCTCCGAGGAGCGACTTGGCAATCTTGCTCAGGCTGTCTCCGGACCGGACGGTGTACGTGCGGTCCACGGAGGTGTCGCTCGAGATGCTGGAGCTCCCCCCTTGCACATCGGAGAAATCGGGCTCGTCGTCGGGCATGGTGTCGTCCTCCAGTTGGACCGGGCCATGACCTTCGGGTCATGTTCGTCAGGGGTCAAGCACCCCTTGGTACGGTTCCTGTTGCCTTTCGGGCGGGACAAGGGCAGGACGAGGCGGGCGCGACGAAGGAGGGGAAGCCCCAAATGAGTCTGGCGAAGGACTTCCGCGAGTTCCTGCTCAAGCAGAACGCGCTCGCACTGGCCGTCGGTGTGGTGATCGGCGCGGCCGTCGGCAAGGTCGTCAGCGCGATCGTCGACGACATCATCATGCCGATC
>JADGQZ010000344.1 GCA_017881345.1 Myxococcaceae bacterium
CATCGTCCGGGCCCTCGACCGCTCATGGTAAGCCAGGCTCACCATGAGCGGAATGGCTGTCCGCTCACCCTGAGCCTGTCGAAGGGTGGGCGGTGCATGGAGCAGTATGCGTGAGTCGCAGCACTAGTGCTCGGCTCGAACATATCGCTCCGTACGTCGCTCACCCTTCGACTGGCGAAGGGTGAGCGGATGGTCGGGCAGGTCCGGGCTCGGGCTCGGGCTCGGGCTCGGGCTCGGAGGAATGCCACTCCGTCGCGCGGTCGCCCAGACCTCGCTACGCCGCCATATCGCCAGCGTCGAAGGGCGGGATCGGTCTGCAGGGCCGGCCGAGCGCAGTGGTCCCCGTTCAGGCGTCTCCAGGACGGACCGCCGTTGTCACGGACCGTGACAACGCCCAGGCCCCTGGCCCACCAACCCGCGCACGCGGCGTTGGCGCGGGCGGACGTGCGGCGGTCCATGAACGTGCCGCACCGTCTCCACCTCGGCACCGATCCAAGGGACTCACGGAGCGAGGCCGGCATCGCAGACCGGTCCCGCCCCGGGGAAAGCGCACCAACCACGAAGGGTGACACCGGCAGAGTCGCAGCACGAGCCGGGCTGGACCCCGAACGTTCGCGAACGAACGGTGGCCCAGCCCGGGCCCTGCGTCGCGCCGGAGTCCGGCACCTTGCGATCGTCAGCGACGGGCACGGCGCGTGCAGCTACTGAGTGCGGGCTGCCCGCGCCCTCAGCGCGGGCGCCCCGCCCCGCCCGAACGAAGGGGACCCGACCATGACGAAGCTCACGTTGACCATGTTCACCGCCGCCAGTCTCGCGTTGTCGGGGGCCGCCGTCCTGGGGTGCGACTCCACCAGGACCCGCGAGAGCACCGGTGAGTACATCGACGACACGGTCATCACCACGAGGGTGCAGGCCGCCATCATGAAGGACCCGGTACTGAAGCCGTTCCAGATCGGCGTGAAGACCTTCAAGGACACCGTCCAGCTCAGCGGCTTCGTCGACTCGACGCAGGCCGTGAAACGGGCTGGAGAGGTGGCCCTGGGCGTTCACGGCGTCTCCCAGGTGAAGAACGACCTGATCGTGAAGTGAAGGCGAGCGCCGGCAACGACCGGTACCCGCGGCGCCGCTCCCGTCCCGGCCCGCACACATACCGCGACTCGACTCGCTCCCGGGTGGCGCAAACCTCGCGAAGGAGAGCGTCACATGAGCCCCATGAGCACGCAGAACCTGGTGCTGTTCCTGGTGGTCGGAGTCGTCGCAGGCTTCCTCGCCGGGAAGATCATGAAAGGCTCCGGCTTCGGCCTGGTGGGCGACCTGGTCGTCGGGGTGCTCGGGGCCTTCATCGGCGCCTGGGTGTTTGGCCTGCTCGGCCTCTCGGTCGGAGGCATCCTCGGCCTGCTGGTGGCCGCGATCGTCGGCGCACTGCTGCTCCTCTATCTGCTCCGGCTGGTCAGGCGACGCTGACGCGCCTCGCGGCGCCTCGCCGATCCTCAAGGCGCTCTGGGTTCCACCGGGGTGGGCAGTCCGGTCAGGACGCCGCGCAGGCCCTTGAACGCCGGGCCGACCTCGACGCCGCTGTCCCCGACGCTCAGCGCATGCACCTCGGTTGCGTGCCGCACGCCACGCGCCTTGAGCACCGAGATGCCGCGGTCGAGGCGACCCTCGCGCTCCACGTACCTGAGCTGGATCACGTTGTCGGCCGCGAACGAGACACCGTGGCCGGAGAGCTGGGCGGAGCCGAGCATCTCGGTGACCTCCATGTTCAGGTTGAAGGTGACCTGCAGGGCGCGGAAGTGCTTGGTCATGGCGTAGACGAGCTCCTTGAAGCGCCGCTCGGAAGACACGCCCAGCGCCATGCTGGTCAGGCTGTCGAGCACGGCGCGCCTGGCCCCGACCTGCTCGACCAGCCCGCGCGCCCGGTCGAGGAACGCGTCGGTCGTGAACTCCACGGGCGAGGCATAGGAGAAGGAGAACAAGCGGCGCTGCTCCAGCTCGCGCAGGTCCCATCCGAACCCATCGGCGATCCCGCGGAGCTGATCGGCCGTCTCCTCCAGCGTGAAGTGGATCCCGGGCTCTCCCCGTCGCGCTCCCTCGAGGAGGAACTTCAGCCCGAGCAGGGTCTTGCCCGTGCCGGTGGCGCCCTGGAGGATGGTGGAGCTCGATCGCGGCAGCCCGCCGCCCAGCATCTCGTCGAGCCCGGCGATCCCCGTCGAGGCGCGCTCGGCAGACGACGGGATCGGGGAATGGCCGTCGGCGTCCGGGCTCCGCACCCGCGGGAAGAAGGTGAGCCCTTCGGCGCCGATCTCGAAGAAGTGACGGCCGGTGATGCAGTCGGCCCCGCGGAGCTTGAGGACGTCGACCACGCGCACCGCCGTCAGCTCTTCGCGCTGGCTGCCGAAGCGGAGGATGCCGTCGGCGATGGCGAACTCGGCGTGGTTCGCGATCTCCTCGGCGGTGTACTCACCGACGAAGAGGCTGGCCGCGCCCCAGCCCGCCGTGTGGACCGCGAGATCGTACACGAACGTCCGGAGCGACGGCGCATCGATGAAGATGTCCCGCATCGCCTTGAAGCTGTCGATGACGACGATGGCCGGCTCCTCCCGCTCGACGCGATCGTTGATCGCCCTGAGCACGTCCTCGGCGCTCCGGCCCCGGA
>JADGQZ010000345.1 GCA_017881345.1 Myxococcaceae bacterium
CTCCTCCACCTGCGCCGGCAGCCGGTGGATCTCGTCGATGAAGAGGATGTCCCGCGGCTGGAGGTTGATGAGCAGGCCGGTGAGGTCCCCCTTGCGCTCGAGCGCCGGGCCCGAGGTGACGTGCAGACCCACGCCCAGCTCGGCGGAGAGGATGTGGGCCAGCGACGTCTTCCCCAGCCCCGGGGGGCCGGAGAAGAGGCAGTGGTCGAGCGCGTCCCCGCGTGCCCGGGCCGCGGCGACGTAGACCTTGAGCTTCTCCACCACGGCCGACTGCCCGACGTACTGCTCGAAGTTGCGCGGCCGGAGCGACGCCTCGAGCCGCTTCTCGTCGTTTGTGGCGACTTCGGGAGGAACGCGGGACATGGAGCGAGAGACCGGACGCTCAGGGTACCACCGGCTAGGACGCCGTGCGCAGGCTGCCGAGCGCCTCGCGGAGCAGCGCCTCGAGCTCGACCTCGCCCAGCTTTTCCAGGGCCGCGTCGGCCGCGGCGTCGGCCTGCGCGGGCCGGTACCCGAGGTTGGCGAGCGCCGAGACCAGATCGGCGCGCCGGCCCTCCGCCCGGGCGCCGGCCCTCGCGCCCGCGGACGATGCGGCCCGCGGCAGCACCTTCACCTTGTCCTTCAGCTCGAGGACCAGCCGCTCGGCAGTCTTCTTTCCCACGCCGTGGATGCGGGTCAGCCGCGCCACCTCGCCACGCTCGAGGGCGACGACCAGCTCGTCCACCTCGAGCCCGGAGAGGACGGTCATCGCCAGCCGCGGCCCGACGTGGGACACCGAGGTGAGCAAGGCGAACATCGCCTCCTCCACCGGGGTGAGAAAGCCGTACAGCTCGAACGCGTCCTCGCGGACGACGGTGCGGACCCGGACCCGGACCGGCTCGCCCGCCGGGGGAAGCCGGGACAGGGTGAGCACCGAGAACGCCACCCGGTACCCCACGCCCGCCACCTCGATGATGGCCTCGTCCTCGGACTTCTCGAGCACGGTGCCGTGGAGGGCGGCGATCACGCGCCCGACCTGGCCGGCCGGATGACCGCCGGACGGAGCCGGTCGGTGAGATCCGGACCGGAGCGGCGGGGACGGCGACCCTGGAACGGCGAGCCGGCGCGGTGCAGGTGGCAGACCGCGACGGCGAGCGCATCGGTCGCGTCCGCCCGCGGGGTGTCGGTCAGCGCGAGGAACGCCGAGATGGCACGGGCCACCGCCTCCTTCGCCCCGGCACCGCCCGCTCCCACGGCCCGCTTCACCAGCGCCGGCGCGTACTCGAAGACCGGAAGTCCGGCCCGGGCGGCGACCAGCAGCGCCACACCCCGCGCCTGGCCCAGCACCAGCGCGCTCCGGGCATTCTTGAAGGTGAAGACGCCCTCGACGGCCACCGCCGTCGGGGCGTGGCGGAGCAGCGTCTCGGAGAGCCGGGCGAAGAGCTCCACCAGCCGGAGCTCGAGCGGCGCGGACACATCCAGCCGGAGGACACCGTGGGCCACGTGCTGCAGCCCGGTCCTGGTCCGCTCCACGACGCCCCAGCCCACCACCCGGCTTCCGGGGTCGATGCCGAGGACGCGCGTCGGACCGAGCACGGAACGGATGTGTAGCACTACGCCCCCATCTGCTCCAGTTCGCGCTCGGAGATGTCGGCGTTGGCCCAGACGTTCTGCACGTCGTCGTTGTCCTCGAGGCTCTCGAGCAGCTTGACCACCTTCCTCGCCGCCTCGCCCTCGACCTTCACCGTGTTCTCGGGGAGGTACACCCAGCGCTGCTCGCCGAGCCGCAGACCCGACCTCTCGAGCGCCACCGAGACCTGGTGGAGGTGCGCGGGGTCGGTGCGCACCTCGAATCCATCGGTGCCCTGCGCCACCACGTCGTCCGCGCCGGCCTCGAGGGCTGCCTCCATCACCCGGTCCTCGGAGGGCCCGGGCTTCACCGCGATGCTGCCCTTGCGGTGGAAGTTCCACGCCACCGCGCCCTCGGCGGCGAGGTTGCCGCCGCCCTTGCTGAAGGTGGCGCGGACGTCGCCTGCGGTGCGGTGCCGGTTGTCGGTCAGGCACTCGACGAGCACCGCCACGCCGCCGGGGCCATAACCCTCGTACGTGACCTCGTCGTAATGCACGCCCTCGAGCTCGCCGGTGCCCTTCTTCACCGCCCGGGTGATGGTGTCCCCGGGCATGTTGGCCTCACGGGCGGCCAGCATCGCCGAGCGGAGCCGGGCGTTCCCACCAGGGTCTCCTCCGCCGAGGCGCGCGGCGACGGTGATCTCCTTGATGAGCTTGGTGAAGAGCTTCCCCTTGCTCGCGCCCATCGCCTCCTTCTGGCGCTTGATCTTCGACCAACGGTTGTGACCGGACATGGCCCTCGCCCTACGGAATGGACGAGAGCAGCGCGCGGGCCTCGTCCGCCCGGGTGCCGGAGGGCTCCAGGGACAGCACCCGCTCGAGCTCGGACCGGGCGCGCGGGGCGTTCCCGAGCCGGAGCGCGATCCGGCCGAGGAGCAGATACGCCCTCGCGTCCGATGGGTCGACCGCCGCCGCTCTCATCGCCGCCTCTTCTGCCCCGGCGTCGTCGTGGGCGTCAATGCGTTCCCTCGCCTGGGCCAGCAGCCGGTCCAGCTCTGTCTCGTCCACGGCACGGGGGACAGGGGCCGGCCGGTGGAGGGGCTCCCGGGAGGGAGCGCCGACCCGGACCCAGAGGGTGGTCCCGAGGAACGCCGCGCCCAGCACGGTGAGCCCGCCGAGCAGGAGCAGGCGCGGCATGGAGGCGGGCGTGGCACCGGGATGCGCCAGCGCGACGCCCCGGGCGGCCACCACGAGGGGCGATTCCTCGCCGGGGTGGAGCGCCACCGGGCTGCTCGGGGGGGTGGGTGGCCGGTGCAGCCGGGGCAGCGGCGAGGACGAGGGCGTCGGGATCCGGCCCGCA
>JADGQZ010000006.1 GCA_017881345.1 Myxococcaceae bacterium
ACGGCGTCGATCTCGTCGATGAAGATGATGCAGGGCGCGTGCTTCTTGCCCTGCTCGAAGAGGTCACGGACGCGGCTCGCGCCGACGCCCACGAACATCTCCACGAAGTCCGAGCCGCTGATGCTGAAGAACGGCACCCCGGCCTCGCCCGCCACCGCCTTGGCCAGCAGCGTCTTGCCGGTGCCCGGGGGGCCCATCATCAGCACGCCCTTGGGGATGCGGCCGCCGAGCTTGGTGAACTTCTTCGGGTCCTTGAGGAAGGCGATGATCTCCTCGAGCTCTTCCTTGCACTCGTCGATGCCGGCGACGTCGGAGAAGGTCACCTTGTTGTGGCTCTCGGACAGCAGCTTGGCCTTCGACTTCCCGAAGGTCATCGCCTTGCCGCCGGTGCCCTGCAGCTGGCGCATGAAGAGCACGAAGAAGACGAAGAGGAAGACCACCGGCATCCACTGGCCGAGGATGGTCAACCAGAGGTTGTTCTGCTCCTCCTTCTCGTACTTCACGTCCACGCCCGACTCGCGGAGCTTCTGGAGCATCACCGCGTCTGCCGGGGGGCCGATGGTCCGGAACCGCTCCTTGCTGTCCTCGAAGGTGCCCGAGTAGGAGTTTCCGCGGACGTTGACCTGGCGGACCTTCTTCTCCTCGATCTTCGACAGGAGCGCGGTGAACGTGGGCTCCTGAACCTCGTCCTGGTTGCGGTTGAAGATGTGGAAGAAGCACACGAACAGGGCAATCAGGATCACCCAGAGTCCGATGGTCTTGTAGCTGGAACGCACTTGTGGACTGCCCCTTTCAACTCCGGGCGTGGCCTCCGGAGCCCTCGTGGGGTCCGGCATCCAGCATTCTGACGGGCCCATCGGGCCAGTCGCAAGCACTCGAACAGGCGCGCCCGGCCGCCCGGCCCCGGCCGGACGGTCCTGCGCCTATAACGAAGGCTGCTCGCCGCTGCCCGCTTCCGGAGCAATTTCGCGCGCCGGCGGCTCGGCGTGGAGGAACGGCGCCGCCCCGGGGTGCGGCCGGGGCCAGAGGCACACCACCCACAGCACCCGCCCTCGCGCGTCGGCGACCAGCGGCCAGCCTCCGCGGGCCTCGGCCGGAATGCCTGCGTCCACGAGGACGTCCTGGACCCGCCGCGTGGGACCTCCGTCGGGTCCGACCCGATCTCCCGGGCGCCGGGCCCGGACGGTGAGCGGGGGGGTGCCCCCTCCGGCGGGGATCCCCGGCCCGTCGCCGAGCCACACCCGGAAGCCGCCGAAGTCCACCGGGGCGCCCGGCCGGAGCTCGGGCGTGGCGGTCTCGCCCGGCGATTCCCGCGGCAGGACCCGCACCCAGCCCCCCTCCGTCCCGAGCACCGCGCGTCCGGGCAGCCCGGTGCGGCCGCCGCGGTCGATCGCCGCCGCCACGTCCCGGAGCAGGTGGTCCGACACCGGATGGCCCATCCCCTCCAGCCAGTCCCGGAGCAGCCGTGAGCGGATGGGCCAGGCCAGGGCGCGCACACCCACGGCGTCGAGCCCGGCCCCGTCCCGGACCCGCTCCAGCGCCTGAGCGGCGAGGCCGGCGAGCAGCTCCTCGTCCTCGGCCGCGGATCGGGCAAAGCGCGCCAGCCGCTCGACGACTCCGGATCCGGCGGCCTGGCGGAGCACGGGCAGGACGTGGTGCCGGATCCGCGTCCGGAACAGCCCCGGGTCGTCGTTGCTGGGGTCGCGGACCGGCTCGAGCCCGGCGGTAGCGACCAGGGCCTCGGTGTCGGCGCGACGGACGGCGAGCAGGGGCCGGAGGAGCCTCGGTCCGCCCGCCCGGATGGCGGCCGCCCCGCGAAGCGCCGAGCCCCGCGCCAGGCGCATGAGCAGGGTCTCCGCCTGGTCGTCCGCGGTGTGGGCGGTGGCGATCGCCGCGTACCCCTCCCGCTGGGCGATCCGCTCCAGCGCGGCGTACCTGGCGACCCTCGCCCGCGCCTCGGCCCCTGGACCCGGTGTCAGGCCCAGAGCCTCGGTGTGAAACGCCAGGCCGCGGCCCCGGGCGAGCTCGCCCACCCGTTCCACCTCGGCTGCCGCGGACGGCCGGAGCCCATGGTCGAGCGAGGCAACGCCGGTGCGCTCGCTGGCCACCTCGGCCGCCGAGAGCAGAAGCGCAAGGGAATCCACCCCGCCGGACACGGCCACGAGAATTCTTCCCTCCTGGCGCCCGAACATGGCTGCGACCGCCCGGCGGACGACATTCGCGCTGGTCCCGACGTCGTGCATGCGACAGCCATCCACACCTGGGAGGGGACATCGCACCGCAGCGCAGGTTGAGCCGCGTCGGTGCGGGCCTTAGAATGACAGTCAATCGGTGGCAGTGGCGACGGGGGTGAGGAATGGGCGTGCCACTGAGCGTGTTCTGACTTTCGAAAAATGATGACTGTTGGGCCTAGGGGTCCCCCCCCTCCCCCTCTGGGCCCACGGGGGTCGCAGGGAGCAATCTCTGCCGCCCCTTCTTTTCCGGACGCCCCGGTTCCCTCGTGGAGCCGGGGCGTTCGCTTTCGCGGAACCTGTTCAATTGATTGACCGATCCTCGACGGTGGCGGAGACTCCCCCTCAGACGACGTCGGTGCCTCCTGTGAGCGCAGTCCGACGTTGACATTGGACCTGACCCGGGGAGCACCGACAGATGGCTGGAACCGACAAGCGCAAGCAGAGTTTGTACTTCCCGGAGGAGATGCTCCGGGAGATCCAGGAAGAGGCCACGCGGCAGGATCGCTCACTCTCCTGGGTGGTCCAGCAGGCGTGGCGAATTGCCCGCGAGCGGATCAAGGCCTTCCCCGCGGTGAACGACGTGACCGGAGAGCCCGCGCTCCCGGACACGCGCGAGGAAGCCTGATGGCGGGCACGGACCACCGCAAACAATCGCTGTACTTCCCCGAGGACATGCTGATGGAGATCCAGCACGAGGCGACGCGGCAGGACCGCTCGCTGTCCTGGATCGTCCAGCAGGCCTGGAAGGTCGCCCGTGCCGACATCCAGAAGATGCCCTCGGTGAACGACGTGCTCGCCGGACGGTGACCTGGCCCGCCGGGTGACCCCCGGCGGAGCCCAGATTCCTGCCGCGTCCTGCGCTCAGGCCGCCTCGGCCTCGAGCTTGAAGCCGCCCCGCTCCAGCATCTGCTTCAGCTCGCCCTTGTGGATGGCCTTGCCGTAGGCCTCCTGGGGCTCGACCAGCTTCTTCTTCACCAGGTCGAAGAGCGCGTCGTTCAACGTCTGCATCCCGAAGCTCTTGCCGGTCTGCATGATCGACGGGATCTGGAAGGTCTTTCCCTCCCGGATGAGGTTGGCCACGCTGGAGGTGGCGATGAGGATCTCCATCGCCGCCACGCGGCCTCCTCCGATCTTCTTGCACAGGGTCTGGGTGATGACGCCCTTGAGGCTCTCGCTCAGCATCATCCGGATCTGCTCCTGCCGGTCGGCAGGGAACTGGTCGATGATCCGATCCACGGTGCTCGGCGCGGTGTTGGTGTGCAGCGTGCCGAAGACGAGGTGCCCGGTCTCCGCCGTCTCGATGGCGATGGCGATCGTCTCGAGGTCGCGCATCTCGCCCACCAGGACGATGTCCGGGTCCTCGCGGAGGGCCGCGCGGAGCGCATGCTTGAACGACCCGGTGTGCACCCCGATCTCACGCTGGTTCACCAGGCAGCGCCGGTTGGGGTGAACGAACTCGATCGGGTCCTCGATGGTGATGATGTGATCGTCCCGGTTGCTGTTGATGTAGTCGATCATCGAGGCCAGGGTGGTGCTCTTGCCCGAGCCGGTGGGCCCGGTGACGACCACCAGCCCCTTGTTGAGGAAGCACAGGTCGAGCACCGGCTGGGGGATGCCCATCTCCGCCGCCGTCCGGATGGTGGCCGGGATCTGGCGCATCACGCTGCCGATCCCCTTGCGGTCCTCGAAGAAGTTCACCCGGAAGCGGGCCCGCGGCGTCTCGTGGGCGAAATCGCTGTCCTTGATCGACAGCCACTGCTCGCGGTTCTTCTCCGGAGCGATGGAGAAGAGCATCTCCTTGAGCCGGCCCGAGGCGATCGGCGGGTAGCCGTCGATGGGGGTCATGTCCCCGTCCACCCGGAGGATGGGCGGGGTGTCGCTCGAGAGGTGGAGGTCCGAGGCCTTCCGGTCGAGCATGAGGTCGAGCAGCTGGTCCATCGCGCCGCGCGGATCCGATGCCGGAGCGACGGCCGTGCCGCCGGACTTCGCTCCGCGCGCCGGCTCGACGCCAGGAGGAGGGGCCGGGGCCGGCGAGGACGGCCTGGCGCCGACCTTTTGAGGGGGAGCACTATCGCCCGGCAGCTCGCGGAACTGGATGTCCTTCGCGACGCCGCGCCGGACGCCAGGCTGCGAGCCACCCGGCACGCCGGCCCCCGGTGCACCCCCGGGCCCCGGCGTGTACAGCCCCGGCACCGCCGGCGTGGGAGCCGGGGCGGCTGCGTGGGCGGCAGCGGCAGCGCCTGGTCCGTGCATGTACTCGTGGAGGAGCTCCGCAGCGGAGGCGAGCTGGATGGCCTCGCCCTCCTCCTCGGCGCCCTGGCTCGCGGCCCGCACGGTGGCCCGGACCTGCCCGCCGTTGCGCTCGAAGATCACCGCCACCCGTCCGGCCGGTGCCCCGTACTCGAACCTCGTCGTCCCGGGCGCGGGGAAGCTGCTGCGCATCTCGCTCGGGGCGAGCTCGGCGAAGACGCCGGCGATCTGCTGCGCGGTGAGCTGCTGCCGGAGCACCGGGACCGGGCCGGACGAGGTCCGCATCAGCGCGGGCGCCCCCGTCTCGAAGACCACCTCGGTTCCCTGCTCCCGGATGAGACGCTCGAAGATTGGATCCAGCCTGGCCACGAGGACCGAGTGTACGTCAAACCGCCTCGCTGCTCGCCTTGCTGGCAGGCGGCGGCTCGAAGCGGGCGATCAGCGGCACATGGTCCGACAGGCCGTGGAACGGGCCACTGCCGAACGGCTGCGTCCCGGCGAGGTCCACCCAGCGGATGCCGTTCCCGCCGAAGAGGTGGTCGAGGTGCATGCGCAGGCGCATGAAGCCCGCGGTGGGAAAGCCGCGCGGGGAGCCGTCGATCTGCAGCAGCTCCCGCTGCACTCCGACCAGGCCCGCCTCCTCGGTGAGGAAGCGGTACACGGGCGACGCGGGCGCGGAGTTGAAGTCCCCGCAGACGACGAACGGGTCCCCGTCTGCGTGCGCCTGGACGAAGCTCGACAGCTTCTTGGCCTCGATGAGCTGGTTCAGCCCGAAGCCCATCTTCTCCTTCTCGCTCCAGAACTCGCGGGTGAAGGGCGTGGGCAGGCTGAGGTGGGTGTTGAAGACGTGGAAGGCCAGGCCCGCCGAGGTGGCGAGCCTCATGTGGGCGCAGATCCGGCTCTGCTTGGTGTCCTTCAGCCGCGCCACATGGTGATGGGTGATGGAGTGGGGGCTGGTGACGTTGTGCCCCTCGACGTGGAGCCGGTTCCTGTTGACGATGACCGCGAGCCCGGTGGTGTAGAGGGTCGTCGAGCGGAACTGGTAGGTGTGGGCGCGGAAGTGGAACGCGTCGTACGGGAACACCAGCTTCGACGCGGCGAAGGCATGCTCGAAGGCGGCCATGAAGGACTCGAGCTGGGTGCGGGTCCCCCGGAAGGCGAGCGTGCTCCGGAGCGAGCGCGTCTCGACCTCCTGGAAGCAGATCACGTCCGCCAGCGGGGTCAGGCTCGCCAGCCGCTGCGCGATGCGCTCCACCGACGACCGGGTCGTGGCCAGGCCTCGGAGCGCGTGCCCGAAGTACCGGACGTTGTAGGTGACGATGCGGAGGGGCCGCTGGGGCATGGCGGGAGCGACCCGAAAATACCCCGCTTTCGATAACCTGCCCCACATGGGAATGAAGGACGCGGTCGAGCGGCTCGCCGAGCTGAAGGCCCGGAAGGCCGAGATGGGTGGCACCCAGCGGGTCGAGCGCCAGCACGGCCGGGGCAAGCTGGATGCGCGGCAGCGCCTGGAGCTCCTGTTCGACCCCGGGTCCGTCCAGGAGCTCGGCATGCTGGCGGCGGCCGAGGGCCGGATTCCGTCCGAGGAGGACCCGGCCCGTCCCACCGCCGCCGACGGCGTCCTCACCGCGTTCGGGACCATCGAGGGGCGCCCGGTGGCGGCCGCCCTGTACGACTTCACGGTGCTCGGGGGCAGCATCGGCGAGATCGGAGAGCGCAAGGTGACCCGCCTCCGGGACCTGGCGCTGAAGGACCGGACACCGATCGTCTGGCTGGTGGACAGCGGCGGAGCCCGGCTCGAGGCAGGCGGCGAGGTGGATCCACGGCGGCTCGCCGGCTTCGCCGACACGGGCTACCTGTTCCGTGAGCAGTCGGTGCTGAGCGGCGTCGTCCCGCAGGTCTCGGCGATGCTCGGACCTGGCGCGGCCGGCACGGCATACATCCCGGGCCTCGCGGATTACGTGCCGATGGTGAAGGAGATCGGCAGCATCGCGGTGGGTGGGCCGGCCCTGGTGAAGAGCACCGTCGGGGAGGACGTCACCGAGCAGCAGCTCGGCGGAAGCAAGCTGCACAACGAGGTCTCGGGCGTGGCCGACGGCGAGTTCCCGGACGACGCGGCGTGCATCGGCGCGGTCCGCGAGTACCTGTCGTTCTTCCCCTCGCACTGTGGGGAGAAGCCCCCGCGGCGCATGGGCTCGGACCCGGCGGACCGCCGCGACGAGGCGCTCCTCGGAGTCGTGCCGGACAACCCGCGCCAGGCGTTCGACATGCACAAGGTCATCCTCGCGCTGGCCGATGACCGGAAGTTCTTTCCGCTCAAGCCAAGGTTCGCGCGGAACATCATCACCGGGCTCTGCCGGATCGACGGCTGGAGCGTGGGCGTGGTGGCCAGCAACTCGATGTTCCTCGGCGGGGTGCTGGACGTCGCGGCCTCGGACAAGGCGGCGCGGTTCATCGCGCTCTGCGACGCCTTCCGGATTCCGCTCCTGTTCCTCCAGGACG
>JADGQZ010000035.1 GCA_017881345.1 Myxococcaceae bacterium
GACGCGGGTGCTCCCGACGCGGGTGCTCCCGACGCGGGGGCGCCTGATGCCGGCCCGCGAGGGGACGCCGGTCAACCGTTCGACGCTGGCCCCATCCCGTTCGGTGGCGGAACTCCCCCGGGCGGCCTCGCCGGCGGCGCTCCGTTCCAGGGGCCCGACACCTGCCGGACCTGCCACTCGAGCGCGTCGGTGGGCGCGTCCAGCACATACATGCCGTGGGACAGCTGGGCCGCGACGATGATGGCAAACGCCATCCGCGATCCGCTGTACCAGGCGGCGCTCAGCGTCGCGAACCAGGACGTGCTCGGGATCGGCCAGTGGTGTCTGCGCTGCCACTCGCCCACCTCGTACGTGCAGGGGCACGGCATCCCGGTGAACGGCAGCGCGCTCGACGCGGTGGACCGCGCCGGGGTGAGCTGCGAGGCCTGCCACCGCACGCGGACCGATGCGGGCGTCATCGGCAACGCCCAGCTGACGTTCGAGCCGAGCTTCACCGTCGGCGGCCCGTACGCCTCGGCCGACAGTCCGGCGCACACCGCGGTGCAGGACCTGGTGGTCAGCCAGAGCCGGCTGTGCGGGCAGTGCCACGAGGTCTACAACCCCGTCGTCCAGCGAAGGGGGCTGCCCGCGTCGATGCCCTTCCCGCTGGACACCACCTACTCGGAGTGGCTCCAGTCGGCCTACTCGGGTGGATCGGATCCGAAGAGCTGCCAGTCGTGCCACATGCTCCCGGAGCCGGGGGTGCTCCCCGTGGCCAAGGATGGCCCGGGCCGGACGTCCCCCAGTCGCCATTCCTTCGTGGGCGGCAACGTCTGGGGCCTGGACGCGGTCCGGGCCGCGGCGCCATCGGAGCTCGCCGGGCTCGACGCTGCCTTCGTCGCGAACCGGGCCGCCGCGCTCGAGAATCTCCAGCGCGCCGCCCGGGTGGAGATCGTCCTGCCGCCGGGGCCCATCCCCGTGGGACAGGAGGTGGAGCTGAAGGTCCGGGTCTACAACCAGACCGGCCACAAGCTCCCCACCGGCTACGCAGACGGGCGGCGCGTCTTCGTCGAGCTCCGGGTGGCAGGCGACGTGGTGAGCGGCGCCTACGACGGAGACGCCGGGATCCTCATTGCCGACCCGCAGCTCGCGGTCTTCGAGGCGGTGCACGCCCGTGCGGATGGCGGGCTCGACCACCTCGCGCTCCACGACACGGTCGTCAAGGACACCCGGATCGAGCCCCTGGGGTTCCGCCCCAGCGAGGTGACGATGCCGGTCGGCATCAGCTTCCTCCGCGATGGGGACGGCGGCGTGGTCGGCGCCGCCGAGTGGACGTACCGGGTCCGCTTCCCGGCGACCCTGGACGGGGGCACGGCGCCGGTGGAGGCCCGGCTCTTCAACCAGGCCACGACCCGCGCGTACGTCGAGGCCCTCGCCGCGGCCAACCTGACCGACGGCAAGGGCGAGGCGCTCCGCTCGATCTGGGAGTCCACCGGCCGCGCAGCCCCGGTCCTGATGACGAGCGCCCAGACGACGGCGCAGCTGACGACGGTCCCACCCGAGGTGACCGGTGGGTGTGGTTGCCGGACGACGACCGGCAGCGCGGCGGTGCTCCCGGCACTCGCGCTGCTCCTGGTCTGGGCCGGACGCCGTCGCCGTGCCGGCTAGAACCGGCGGCGTGGTCGTCGACGCGATCGCCTGCTCGCTGTTCCCCTTCGGGACGGTCCTGGGCGTGGTGTCGCTGGTGACGCTCTCCCAGCCGGAGGTGAAGGCGCGCTTCGGCTGAGGGCTGCTACTTCGGCGGACGGTGGCCGAAGGCCTCGTCCTCGTCGTCCGCCTCGGCGTCCTGGTGCGTGCGGTGGATGCGTCCGTCGATGTGATTCGGCGGCGCGTACACCGTGTAGATGC
This sequence comes from Myxococcaceae bacterium, assembly GCA_017881345.1. Classification (GTDB taxonomy): domain Bacteria; phylum Myxococcota; class Myxococcia; order Myxococcales; family Myxococcaceae; genus RPRB01. The sequence continues at coordinate 1,888 of JADGQZ010000035.1, forward strand.
GCAGCGGCTCACGGCCGTCGTTGATGAAGTTGTGCCGGGTGCCGGGCGTCACCACCACCACGTCCCCCGCCTGGACGCGCGACTGCTTGCCGTCGAGCACGACCCTCGCCGTGCCGCTGAGGAAGAAGAGCGTCTGCTCGGTGTGCTCGTGCACCTCCTCGCCCACGTCGTCGTCGGGGGGGATGTTCATCACCACCAGCTGCGAGTGCTCGCCCGTGAACTCCACCCGCCGGAAGTTCGGATTCTCCCGGGTCCGCTCGAGGATGTTGGCCTGGAAGGACATGGCCCCAAGCTAGGTCACCCGGAGCGCCCGAGGAACTCCGGGATGACCGGACGCGCCGCTGCTACTTCAGGCAGACGGCCTCGACATTGTTTCCGTCGGGGTCCAGCAAGAAGGCCGCGTAATACTTCGGGCCGTAGTCGGAACGCGGGCCCGGCGCACCGTTGTCGCTGCCTCCGGCCTTCAGCCCCGCGGCGTGGAAGCGATCGACCGCCGCTCGGTCCTGGGCGGCGAAGGCGAGATGGACACTGGACCCCGGCGCCCCCTGGACCCGGGTGAGCCACAGCGCCGGCGCCCCGGGTGGTCCGAGCCCCGCGCCCGACGCGTCCTGCGAGGCGAGCCGGTGGCCGAGCGGGGCGAGCGCGGCCTCGTAGAAGCGGATGCTCTTGTCGAGCTGGGCGGTCCTCAGACCCACGTGATCGAACATCGCTGGTGCTCCTCCATCGAGAGTGGACCCTCAGCGTGCCGCGGAGAGGGCCAGTCGCGCTTGGAGGAACTTGCGTTCGACGCCCGGAAGTCGACGGAAGCGCCCCGGCGAGACACCGACCGAGCGGCGGAACGTCCGGACGAAGTGCGAGAGGTCCCCGAAGCCGACCTCGAACGCCACGTCGGTGACCGGGCGGTCGGGATGCGCCAGGAGGGCTGCGGCCCGCCGGAGCCGCGCTGCGAGCAGGTACTGGTGCGGAGTCACCCCGAGCACCCGGCTGAACACCCGCAGGAAGTGAAAGGTGCTCAGCCCGGCGCGACGAGCGAGCGTCCCGAGGCGGACCGGCTCATCGGCGTGGGCGTCGATCCACAGTGCCGAGTCCACCGCCCGTCGGCGGTCCGCCGCGCGGGGTGCCCGGACCGATGGCGCCGGCCGGTTCCGGGAGAGGAAGCGATCGACCAGCAGCAGCGCTGCCTCCTCCAGCCCGACGTCGGTGGCGCCCTCGGCCGCCGCCTGGCCCAGCGCCGCCAGCATCCCCAGCGCTGGCTCCGGTGCCAGCCCCCCGGCATGCCAGTCCGGGGAGCGTTCGCCGCCGAGCCCGTCCACCAGCTCCGCCGAGAGATGGAAGGAGAGGCAGCGGTCCCCACGCCCGTGCTCGTGGGTGCAGGCGTAGACGTCTCCGGGCGCCCCGACCATGAATCCGCCCGGGACGAGCTGGTGCGCCCCACGCTCGGACCTCACCCCGAAGCTTCCGGTCCGGACGTACGCCAGCACGAAGCCGGCGCACACCTCGGGGGGCGAAGGGTCTGCGGGCCCCGCCGTGCAGACGACGTCCTCGACCTTCAGACCCTCTCCTGCAAACAGCGTCGTGGCCTGGAGGTGGTCGCTCATGGACGTCCTGCCGGAGCGTGAATCATGCCCCGGACGCCCCGCTTGGAGAATCTTGCGCCGGCCGGTCAGTTCAGGAAGCCGATGCTGAACTCGGCTTCCCCGGCGATGGGTCTTCCCTCGGGGTCGAGCGCCGGGAGGTAGGTCTCGTCCCGTGCGCAATCGAGCGCCCGCCGGGTGAAGCTCTCCGGTCCCGGCTTCACCACGGTGATGTGCCCGGGCTTCCCATCGGGGAGAACCTCCACCCGGATCCGGACCACGATGTGACCGAGCTCGTCGTACCCGGGCCGGGTGCATCTCCAGTCGGTGTGGCTGAGCCACGCCTTCCGCGCCTTCGACTTCACGCTGCCGCGGCCCGAGCCCACCCCGGGTCCGCTCCCGGTCCCGGTTCCACCGCCGCCTCCACCGAGGCCGGGTGGGGCGTCCGCGTCACCCTCGTCGTCGGCATCTCCTGCCTCCTCGGCCTCGGCCAGCTTCGGGGGCTCCTCCACCTGGGGAGGCGGCTGCTCGGGCGGCGGCGGCGGAATGACCTGAGGGGTGTGGATCCGTCGCCGGGGGAGCTTGCGACGCGGTGGACGGGAGGCGTGCGCAGGTGCGCCTCCGGGGAGGTCGTTCACCGCGACCTTCCTCACCGGCAGGCTGAGGACCACCTTGACCGGCGGCCTCGGCCAGGGCGGAGCAGGGCGCGTCCGGAGTGATCCGCTGATGACGAGGGCGTGAAGCGCGAGGACGAGGAGAAACGGCCCGAGGAAGCGCCGTCGTGGCTCGCGGACCTGAAAAAGGCGTGGTCGGTCGGGGCCCCCCGGCATGGCGGCGCGGACCCTAACCGAGGTCCCCGCGCCGGCTCACCGCGTCGCGAATGGTACATCCGTCCCGGTCGGATCCACCAGGGCGCCTTTCCCAATTCCGAGACGCCGGAAGATGCTGGCGGCCGGGCAGACACCGGTGAACGCGGACTGGATGAGGTTCAGCCCGACGAAGACATCGAGCAGGAGCCACCAGGGGCTCACCAGCTGCGAGAGAAGAAGGCCGAGGAGGACGAAGCTCCCGGCCAGGACTCGGACTGCGCCCTCGATGGTCATGTCGGTGAGAGCCAGGCGCCCCCGAAAAGGGCTCGCCGGACGCTCGCTTCAGGAGGGCTGGAGCGGAATGGCCCGGGGGCCGTGGGCCCGGAAGTCGGTCCCCAGGAAGTCGAGCAGTGCCCGCACCCGGGGCGGGACGTGCGTCCGGTGTGCGGTGACCGCGTGAATGCCGAACTCGACGTGCCGCGCTCCCTCGAGCACCAGGTGGAGCCGCCCCGCTGCCACGTCCTCCGCCACCAGCATCGAGGGGACGGCCGCCAGCCCTGCACCGGCCAGGAGCGCGGCGCGGAGGCTGAAACCGTCGGTGCAGGAGAAGGCGCCGCGGGTGGAGACCTCGAGTGCCCGGTTCCCCTGGCGGAACCGCCACTCGGCCGCCCGGGAGACGAGCGCGTAGTGCAGGCAGGCATGACGGAGCAGATCGGCCGGCACCCGCGGCGCCCCGGCCCGCCTGAGGTAC
>JADGQZ010000036.1 GCA_017881345.1 Myxococcaceae bacterium
ATCATCCGCGACCTGCGCAAGGGCGAGTTCGACGTGCTGGTGGGCATCAACCTTCTCCGCGAGGGCCTCGACATCCCCGAGGTGTCCCTGGTGGCCATCCTGGACGCGGACAAGGAGGGGTTCCTCCGGAGCCACGTGAGCCTCATCCAGACCATCGGCCGCGCGGCACGCCACGTGGCCGGCCGGGTCCTGATGTACGCCGACCAGGTGACCGAGTCGATGCAGCTCGCCCTCGACGAGACGAAGCGGCGCCGCACGCTGCAAGAGGGCTGGAACACCGACCACGGCATCACGCCCCAGGGCGTGAAGAAGGCCATCCTCGACCTGAGCGAGGTGCTCTACCGGTCCGATGGCCTCTCCCTCCCGAAGGCCGCCGAGGACGAGCTGCTCACCGCCGAGGAGATCTCCCGGCTCACCCGCGCGTACTCCGACGAGATGCACAAGGCGGCGGACGACATGGAGTTCGAGCGGGCGGCGGAGCTCCGCGACAAGGTGCTCCTCCTCAAGGACATGGACCTGGGCCTCAAGCCGCCCTCGCGCTCGCTGCTCGAGACCGGCGCGCAGCGCGAGGAGAGGTCCCAGCCTCGCCGGAGGGCCGCCGGGCGGGGCAGGAAGCGGCGCTGATGCCGTCGGCGGCGCTCGAGGAGAAGCTGCAGCGGCTCCCCACCGCGCCGGGCGTCTACCTCATGAAGGACGCCGGCGGAGTCGTGATCTACGTCGGCAAGGCGGCGAGCCTCCGCTCCCGCGTACGCTCGTACTTCGGGCGGAGCAGCGACACCCGCGCCTTCATCCCCTTCCTCGAGTCGGTGCTCGCCGACGTCGACACGGTGGTGGTGAGCAACGAGAAGGAGGCGCTCCTCCTCGAGAACGAGCTCATCAAGCGGCACCAACCCCGCTTCAACGTCCTCCTCAAGGACGACAAGAACTTCATCTGCCTCCGGCTGGACCCGTCCGGCGAGTGGCCGCGGCTCGAGGTGGTGCGGCGCTTCAGGCGGGACGGGGCGATGTACTTCGGCCCCTACGCCTCGGCGAGCAGCATCCGGGAGACCCTGCGGATCATCAACCGCTACTTCCAGCTGCGGACCTGCTCGGATCACGTCCTCCATCATCGCAAGCGGCCCTGCCTCCTCCATCAGATCGGCCGCTGCCCGGCGCCCTGCGTGTACGACGTGTCGCGCACCGAGTACGCCGAGTCGGTCCGGGAGGTGGCCCTGTTCCTGGAAGGGAAGGGCGGGGAGCTGATCGCGGCGCTCCGGGCGCGGATGAAGGCGGCGGCGCAGGCGCTCCGGTTCGAGCAGGCGGCGCGGCTCCGCGACCAGCTCTTCGCCATCGAGCGCTCGCTCGAGCGGCAGAAGATCGCCACCACCGAGCCCGTCGACCAGGACGTGTTCGGCTATCACCGGGAGGCGGACCGCCTGGTGATCTACGTGGTCTACGTCCGGCAGGGTCGGCTCAACGGCGGACAGGCCTTCCCGTTCACCGGGCAGGAGTTTCCGGACGAGGAGCTGCTCGGCAGCTTCGTCAACCTCTACTACGGCGAGGACAACGTGCTCCCCGACGAGGTCCTGCTCCCGCTGCGGCCCGAGGGTGGGCTGGAGCCGCTGGCCGAGCTGCTCACCGAGAAGCGCGGGCGGCGGGTGCGGGTCCTCGTGCCCCAGCGGGGCGAGAAGCTGCGGCTGGTCGAGATGAGCGTGGCCAACGCCCGTCAGGCGCTGCTCGATCAGCGCCGGAGCCGGGACGAGCTGGAGAAGGTCCTCGAACGGCTCCAGGACCGGCTCCACCTCGCGGCCCTCCCGCGACGGATGGAGTGCTTCGACATCTCCCACTTCCAGGGGAGCAGCATCGTCGCCAGCCAGGTGGCGATGACCGAGGGCGAGCTGGACCGCGCGCGCTACCGCCGGTTCCGGATCAAGAGCGTGCAGGCCCAGGACGACTTCGCCTCGATGTACGAGGTGGTGAGCCGCCGCCTGCGCCGCGGGCTGGAGGCGGCCGACCTCCCCGACCTCCTGGTGATCGACGGCGGGAAGGGGCAGCTCGCCTCGGCACGGGCGGCGATGAAGGACGCCGGCGTGAGCATCGACGTGGTGGGGCTGGCCAAGTCGCGCGAGCTGGACTCGGACGATGCCGCCGCCGCCTCCGCTCGCAGCCCCGAGCGGGTGTTCATCCCGGAGAAGCGCGACCCCATCGTCCTCCCGCAGAACTCGCCCGAGCTGTTCCTGCTGGTCCGCATCCGCGACGAGGCGCACCGCTTCGCCATCACCTACCAGCAGTCGCTGATGCGGAGGCGGAACTTCAGGAGCGTGCTGGAGGACATCCCCGGGGTGGGCGACGGCCGGAAGAAGGCGCTGCTCCGGGCATTCGGGTCGCTGAAGCGCATCCGCGAGGCGAGCATCGAGGAGCTGGCGGCCCAGGCGGGGCTCGGGACGACCCTGGCCGAGCGGATCCACGCGCACCTACACGCCACCGCCGACGAGCTGCGCCGGGAGGTGGCCGAGGGGCAGGTGGACGGGGACGCCGTCCGTGAAGCCTCGCTGGAAGATGCGGCGGCAATCCAATCCCCCCCGGGGGTGCGGCCCGAGGAGTAGGCTCCCGCGTGGGAGACGGGCGGATGTTCGATCGCAGCGCCACGCGCCGGGTCGTCGAGGGGGTGATCCTCCAGCTGGTGCTCGACCGTCGGATCTGGGTCGCGCCGGGAGACGTTCCCTCCCTGGAGCGCGACCTCGATTACCCGGTGCGAAAGGCGGTCGACCTCGAGGAGGATTTTCGTCGGTGGAGTCGGCCCTCTCGCTGCCCCGGGGACCCCGGACTGGAGGCGTTCCGGCAACGCCGGCTCACGGAGCTTCGCCGCGCTGGGGCCGGCCGCGGCGTGCTCTCGGTCGTTGACGCGATGATCGCGGCGCTGCGGGCGCGTCGTGAAGTGATGGTCCTGGCCGATGTCATCGCGCTGCGAGAGACGATCCTGGCGACGATGGTCCAGCTGAACTGGAGTCCCGCCGCCACTCCGTCCGACGATCCCGGGGTCCCCCCTCTGTCAGGTCCTGGCTCCAGTGGGGGAGCTCCGGCCGAGGCCCCGGTGTCCGACACGCCACCCGATCCGAGATCCACCGAGCCGGACCTCGACCGTCGAGAGCGGAAGATCTGAACGCCTCGCTGCGGGACCGAGCGCTGATCGGCGTGCACACACCTGGCGGAATGGCGGTCGACGACCCCGACGACGGATTCGACCTCGACGGAACGGGCGACCGTTCGCCGTCCGCGAACGGGGCCCGTTCGCCCGCCTGCTGACGAGGGCAAAAAAAAGTCCCTGATTTCGTTGCGGCGCAGCGCCCCCGGTGATGTATAGCGAGGGCTTCCACGAGCGACGCCGGCAGTCAATCTTCGGGGGCACAGCCGGTACCCAGGAAGGCTTATGAGGCTTTATCCCAAGGTGATTCCCGTCATCTCCCGCGAGACGATCCAGCTGCTGATGCAGGACGGGGACATCGAGGTCGAGCCGATGCGGATCGCCGACGCCGAGATGGACCTCTCGGCGATCATGCGCGAGTACCTCACCAACGAGGAGCGCGTGAACCAGGCGACCCGGGAGGCGCTCGAGCGACGGGGTTACGACTACAGCAAGTTCAACCAGGTCAAGCGTGAGATGGCCGATGTCCGTGGCTTCAAGATGGGCGACGAGGGCATCGAGTACGTCATCAACCAGATGATCGAGTTCCTGCTGATCAGCCGGAACGTCGAGGAGGTCTTCGCCGCGGACAACGTGCTCCGCCAGAAGATCTTCGCGGTGATGAAGAAGCACCTGGACGTGGACGACGAGATCGACCGCGAGGCCCGGGCCCGCCTGAAGCACCTGCAGGAAGGCACCAGCGCCTTCGACATCGAGTACAACAAGACGGTCGAGCAGATCCGCCGCGCCCGCGGCCTGATCTGACGGCGCCGCTCCCGGCACCCGTCGAGCACCCCTCCCGCGCACCGCCCCCCGGCGGGCGAGCTGCCTGATTCGCGACGTCCCGGCGCACGGCAGCCTCGGGTGTACGACCCCGTGGAGGACCGGCGCTGCCGCGGTGCGAGCGCAGGCGTTCCCCGGTCGCCTCGAAAATTGACCCGTCAGGCACACGTTCTACCGTTCCGGACGTGTCCACCTCCGAGCTCGCAACCTCGATTCCTTCCGACACCTCCCTCGACTCGCTGTCGCGAACCGCCGGCGACGCGCTCCGGCGCGCGCTCGCCTCCAGCGCCGGCAGCGTGCTCTCCACGCAGGTGGAGGAGGACCTCCGCTCGGCGCTCACCGGGCTCGAGGCGCTCCACTCGCACCTCGAGGACCTGGTCTCGACCCTGCTCGAGCCCCGCCCCACGCCACTGTCGCTGGTGGAGGCTGCCGACGACGCCCGGGCACAGCAGGCGCTGGTGTCGCTCGAGGAGACGCTGACCTCGCTTCGCCGCCGGCTGAGCCAGGCCGCTGCCCAGCTGCGCGTCCGGCCGGAGCCCACGTCGTGACTGCGGCCGCCCTGACCTAGAGGCCGGCGAAGGACAGGCCCAGCCGGGCCACGCCGCCGAGCACCAGCAGCCACACCGGGTTCACGTCGAAGCGCACCGCGGTCAGAGCCGTCGCGGCGGCGATGCCGACCTCCACCTTGGCGTCGAAGCTCCCGCCGAGGGTGATGGCCGCCGCCGCCATCAGCCCCACCACCGCGGGGGTGAGCCCCCGCAGCGCCGCGCGCACCCAGCGCCGCGAGCGCACCCGGTCGAGCCACGTGCCGAGCAGGCCCACCAGCGCGAACGGCGCGGAGAAGATGGCCACCGTCGCCACGGTGGCTCCGAGCCATCCGTGCTGCAGGTAGCCGATGAAGGTCGCGAGCAGCAGGACCGGGCCGGGGGTGATCTTCCCGATGGCCACCGCATCGGCGAATTGCCGATCGGTGATCCAGTTGTGGGCATGCACCATCTGCCGCAGGTGGGGGATGATCGCGAAGCCCCCGCCGTAGGCGCCGAGACCGGTGCGGAAGTACACCACCGCCATCTCGATGAGCTTGGCGTCGAGCCCGGTGGCGTGCACCGCCGCGGCGAGCACCCCCAGCGTGCCGATCAGCACCGGTGTGTGGAGCGAGGGCGTCCCGCTCGCGGGCGGCGGTGGTGGCGGTGGGGGTCGCTCGGGGCGGTGGAGCGCCTCGAGCGGCGCTCCGTCCTCGGGCAGGGCGACCGGCGCACGGCGGCCCACGAGCCCCCGGGCCCGCGCCAGCGCGGTGCGCGCGCCGAGATCCACCGCGAGCCCGGAGCAGATCGCCAGGAGCACCACCTCGGCCGGTGAGGCGCTCCCCAGCGCGGAGAGCAGCAGGGCGCCGGCGGCGACGCCCATCTGCCAGAGCTGGCTCACCCCGGTGCGGACCATCTTCAGGGTGATGGCGCAGATGATGCCGACCACCGCGGCGTTGAACCCGGCCAGCAGCCGATCTGCAGAGGGCACCGTGCCGAACCGCACGTAGAGGAAGGAGAGCACGCCCACCGCCGCCGCGCCGGGGAGCACGAAGCCCACGTATCCGGCCAGCGCTCCGGCCCAGCCGCCGAACCGCATCCCGATGTAGGCCAGCGCGTTCGCCGCCGCCCCGCCGGGCAGCATCTGCGAGACCGTGACGGTGTTGGAGAACTCGCGCGCGGTCAGCCAGCCGCGCTTCTTCACCACCTCGCCGTCGATCTGCGACAGCACGCTGATGCCCCCGCCAAACCCGACGCACCCCAGCCAGAACGCGGTGGTGAAGAGGTCTCTCCTGGAGGGACGTTCGCGGACCGTGGAGCGCGCGGTGGCGCGGCGGAGCCATTCCGCGGTGCTGCCGAGGACACTGCTCATGGAGCGTCGACGACTCTAGCGCGGCCGGGATTCTGTGCGAGCCCCGGGGTCGGCATCGCTCCTGGCAGGACGGCGGGCGGGCGAAGCGTCCGGGGCTGCAGCGTCGAGGAGTGCACCATGAACCGCTGTCCAGGTGTCACCCTCCTCGGTGATGTCCCATCCGCTGCGTGCGAGCCGTCGCCCGAGCGTCTCGGCTGCTGCCCGGCCACGCCGCGCTGCGACGAGAGTGAGGAGCTCGAAGTCCTCCAGCCCGTCGCGCACTGTCTTGAGCCGCAGCGAGGGGACGAGCAGCGGCGCCTCGTCACCCACCTGCATCCGCGTGCCGGGATAGAAGAAGGTTCCGTCGCCATTGCCTCCGAAGCGCCAGACGTCGCGCCAGGGCTGGCCGTCCTTCTCCCAGGCCGCCAGGGTGTCGAAGTACAGCTCCCCGTCGATGCCCTCGAGGAAGGCGAGCACGCCCATGGCGCGGTTCCTCGGGCCCGAGTGGTCGATCATGTACGACGCCCACCCGGTCATCGATGCCGCGAGGCGCCGATCCTCCGGCGGGCCGTCGCAGCCGTGGAACATGCAGCTCTGGTACCACCACAGCTGCTGGACCGGACGGAGGCGGGCGCGCACGCGTGAGACCGGCTCGGCGTCGGGGCAGATCGACCGACCGGGGCGTGGGAAGAGGCAGACCATCACCGGCGCGACGATGTCGGCGGACGCCCACAGGGTGGAGCGGAAGCTCGTGACGAGGAGAGGAAGTCCGCCGACGGCGCGCGTGAGCGTGGCCTCGGCGTGCACCAGCGCGTCGTCCTCCGGCCGGGGCTCGTCCTTGGCGTAGTACCAGAGCAGCTGGGGCCAGCGCCGGGCGGCGAAGTGGGCCTGCCAGGCGCGCAGGTAGGCGATGCGCTCGTCCGTCGTCAGACGCCAGTCGTCGCGCACCTCCGCGGTGGTCGCCCGCGCGCCGGACGGCAGCGCGGTCCCGCCGAGCACGTCGGCCATCTCGGCGTCGTACCCGGAGAAGTCCACCACCCGCGTGCCCCCGGGACCCGGGCGCGACGGCAGCGGATCGATGCCCATCCCGTAGCCGCTGAGCCGGTGCTCGAGCAGCGCCCGGGCCGCCGTCCGGAGCAGCGCCACGCCCTCCGGCGAGTCGCGCTTGACGCCGAATCCGTGCGCCAGGACGTACACCCCGAGGCCCCAGGTGTTCCGGAGGGTGGAGGTCGAGGGGAGGTCCACCGGCGCGACCTGGACCTCGAGCGGGAGCGTGGAGCGGGACCCGTCCCGCTGACCGACCACGAGCTGGCCGCGGTAGGTCCCGGGCTCGAGGCCCGCCGGGACGCACACCTCGAGATAGAGCACGAGGGGCCGCGCCGACGTCGACCGGGCCGGAAGCACGGTCGGATTGGTGCCGCCGGCAGACCGGTGCACCGGGAGGAGCGGATCCGGCCAGGGCCCCGTGGCTCCGCCTCCCTCGGTGGCGCGGGTGAGATCCATCCAGCCCTCGCGGTAGACGCGCACCGGGAGCTCGCCGCGCCCCGGGCCGCGCAGCGGGGCGACGTCCGCCGAGAGCACCTCGGCGGGAGGGGCGACGTAGGCCTGGAGGCCCTCGCACTCCCCGCGGGCGGCCCGGAGCCGGGCCTCGGCCATCGTCTCCAGCGGGAGCCCGGGCCGGACCTTCGCCAGCGCGGGTACCGGCACGAGCCGGGGCGCGGCGGCGAGCGCGGAGAGGAGGAGGAGGGGCAGCGGGGACACGCCCCGCGGTGTCTACTGGCCCCGGGCGAGCGTGGATGGGTCGATGGGGCGTCCGGGCTTGTAGTCCGTCCACTCCACGACGACCGGTCCGAGGGCGAAGTCCGCCTCCATCCGCACCGGGATGTGCGCCTCGTCGTCCGTGAACCACATCCGGACCTCGCGCGCGGACAGCTTGCCCGAGAACTCGGTCCTCATCCGCACGCGGACCGTGTTCACCTGTCCGAGCGGGGTCTCGAGCGGGACGCGCCCCTCCACGCGGGCGATGCCCTTGAAGACCCTGGTGCCGGTGAAGATGGGCATCGTGACCTCGTCGCCCTCTGCCAGCTGCGCCGCGCGGAGGAAGAAGACCGCCGTGGCCACGTCCACCGAGCCTGGGGGGACCTCGACCTCGGATCTGTGCGGCGGCTCACCCTCGAGCTGCTTCAGGACCTGCGCCTTGCCGCTGGAGCCCTCGAAGTCGATCCGGAGGCGCCGGCGCTTGTGGTTCTCGTCCTGGTACATCTCGAGGCCGCGCGAGCGGCCGGCGGCCGGATCCCACCAGGAGATGATCCGGTCCCGGATGGGGTAGATGACCAGGTCACACTGCCCCTTGGTCACGATGGGGAGGCTGCCGGGACGCTCCGGCGCCTCGGCGCCCACCGTCACGTCGGCCGTGCCGGCGGGAAGCCCCAGCCAGCTCACCTTGTACGTGATCTGCTCGCCCGGACCGAAGGCGCCTGCCGGCGGCGTTCCGGTGGGAACGGCGAGCATCAGGGCGAGGAAGACGGCAGACACAGCGTGAACTCTAGCCCCGCTCGCCGACGGATGCTTGCTCCGCCGCGGCCGCGCGCGCGAGCGGACCGGTGCTCGAGCGCCGGTCTGGCATAGACTCGGGGATCGACCCCCCATGCCGATCGACCGGAACGCCGAGGAAGAGGACCTGCGCGAGGACCGGCGGCAGCGCGCCTACACCGACTACGATTGTCCCTCATGCAACGCCAACAATCCCACGGAGATGGCACTCCGTGACGGGGACGAGACGCGCTGCAACTACTGTGGGACGGAGTACCGCGTCCGCATCACCGACGAGGGACGGCTCCGGCTGAAGGAGCTCTGAGGAGCCCGATCGCTGGCGCGCGCGGAGTCAGCGCGGAGGACGCTCTCCGAAGATGGCGGTGCCCACCCGCACGATGGTGGCCCCCTCCTCGATGGCCGCCTCGAAGTCGTGGGTCGTCCCCATCGACAGCCCGGGCAGCCGGTGCTGGCGGGCGAGCGCGGCGAGCGAGCGGAAGAGCGGGCGAACCTCCTCCGCCGGGGCGAGCGGCGGCATGGTCATCAGCCCGACCAGCGTGAGGCCGGGGAGCGGGCGCACCGCGTCGAGCAGCGGCCCGAGCGCCCCCGGTGCAACGCCGCTCTTGGACGACTCGCCGGTGACGTTCACCTCGACGTAAACCGCGAGCGGGGTCCCGGTGCGCCGGCGCGAGAGCTCCTCGGCGACCTCCACCCGGTCGAGCGCGTGGAAGACGTGCGCCGACCGGGCGACGTAGCGGGCCTTGTTGGTCTGCAGCGGCCCGATGGCGTGCCACCGCAGGCCCTGGAGGTCCGAGAGCGCGGCCGCCTTGTCCCGCAGCTCCTGGGCGTAGTTCTCGCCGAACGCCCGCGCACCGGCGGCATGGGCGGCCCGGATGGCCTCGGGCGGCTGCAGCTTGCTCACCGCGACCAGCTCCACCGACCCCTCGGGACGCCCGGCCCGCGCCGCGGCGCTCCGCACCCGCTCCACCACCGCGCTCCAGTTCGCCGCGACGTCGGTCATCGCCGTTCCCAGGGAAGGATGTATCCGGCCCGGCGGAGCAGCGCGAGCGTCTCGACGAGCGGCAGCCCCACCACCGCGCTGTGCGACCCGTCGATGCGCTCGACCAGGAAGCCGCCGATGCCCTGCACCGCGTAGCCGCCTGCCTTGTCCATCGGCTCGCCGGTGGAGACGTACCAGCGGAGCGCGGCATCGGTGGCGGCGGCGAAGGTGACGCCGGCGCTGACCAGCTCCTCTCCGGCGTCGGCCACGGCGACGGCGGTCATCACCTCGTGGGTGCGGCCCGAGAGGGCGCGCAGCATGGCCAGGGCCTCGTCGGTCGTCGCGGGCTTTCCCAGCACCACCCCGTCGAGAACCACGCTGGTGTCCGCCGCGAGCACGGTGCTGCCGGGGTGCCGGGCGTGGACTGCCCGGGCCTTCTCCCGCGCGAGCCGCAGGACGTAAGCCCCGGGCGCCTCGCCGGGCAGCACCCGCTCGTCGAGATGGGGTGGATCGACCCGGAGGGGAATGCCGAGCTGCTCGAGGAGCGCCCGGCGCCGGGGGCTGGCGGAGGCGAGCACCAGGGAGGGAGGCGTCACGGACCCTCCCCTCTACCCAAACGCCGGTTGACCTGCCACGCCGGCCCTGGCCATGGTGCCCTGGCATGAGGGCCACGGACCTGCTCGCTGCGCTGCGCCGCACGGTCGAGCAGCTCGCCGCATTCAACGAGCTGGCCAAGGCGCTGACCTCCACGCTCGAGTCGCGCGAGGTGCTGGGCCTGGTGATGCAGAAGGTCTCGGCGCTCCTCCGCCCGGCGAACTGGTCGCTCCTCCTGCACGACGAGGCCACCGACACGCTGTACTTCGAGATCGCGGTCGGTGCGGGGGCGGACCGGCTCCGCCAGCAGCGCATCGCGGTGGGCGAGGGCATCGCCGGGACCGCCTTCCGCACCGGGAAGCCCCGCCTGGTGGACGACGTACGGAGCGCGCCGGACTTCTCGCCCCGCTTCGACGCGGTCACCGAGTTCAGGACAGGCTCGGTGCTCGCCGTCCCCCTCGTGTTCCGCGGGCGGGCCCTGGGGGTCATCGAGCTGGTGAACGGGGAGGGCGACCCCCGGTTCGGCGAGGAGGATCTCGCCGCGGTGATGGCCATCGCCGACTTCGCGGCCATTGCCATCCAGAACGCGCGTGACTTCCAGCGGGTGCAGGAGCTCACCCTGGTGGACGAGCACACCGGGCTGGGCAACGTCCGCTCCCTTCGGAAGCAGCTCGACGCCGAGGTGACCCGCGCCCGGAGCCTCGGCCACCCGCTGTCGCTGCTCTTCCTCGACCTCGACCACTTCAAGACGGTGAACGACACCCACGGGCATCTGGTGGGCAGCGCGCTCCTGCGCGAGGTGGGGGGTCTGCTCCGCGAGGAGCTCCGCCCGGTGGACGCCGCCTTTCGCTACGGCGGGGACGAGTTCGCGGTGATGCTGGTGGAGCTGGACTCCCGGGGCGCGGTGCAGACCGCGGAGCGGCTCCTGGAGCGGTTCCGGGCGTACCGCTTCGGCCGTGGCTCGGCGCTCGACCTCCGGGTCACCGCCAGCGTGGGAGTGGCCGCCTGCCCGGAGCACGCGGCCCACGCCACCGAGCTCATCGAGGCGGCGGACCGGGCGATGTACCTGGTGAAGGCGCGCGGCCGGGACGGGCTCGCGGTCGCCCCGGGCTGATCAGCCCCCCGGGCCCAGGGGGACGCCTGCGGACCGGCGCAGGGGCGCCGGGTCGATGAGGCTCAGCCCTCGGCGGGGGCCGGGGCGAGCAGCTCGTCGTTCTTCACGATGGTCGCCGTCTTCTTCAGGGCCGCCACGTAGGACTCCTGCACCTCGGCCTGTCGCTGGCGGAGCGCCTCCTCGCGGAGCGCGGCCTTCTTCGCCTGCCAGCTCGCGTCGTCGGCGATCTCGCGGACGGTCACCTCCGCCACCACGAACGAGTCTCCGGCCCTGAACGGACCCGGGACGGGCCCGGGCCGTCCCATGGCGAAGGCCGCGGCCATCAGCTCGGGCGCGGGCCCGATGCGAGGAATGGCGGTGGCGCTCCTGGGGAAGCTGCCGGTGTCCACCGCCCGGGGCTTCTCGCCCGGCTCGACGCTCTGGGCGTCCGCGTCCTTCTTGTCCGGGAACTGCGTGGCGAGTGACGTGCCCTTCTGGACCGCGGCCGCGGCCTTCTTCGCGTCCGCCTCGGCGAGGACCGCCGCGCGCTGCCGCTTCACCAGCACCTGGGCGATGTCGTTCGAGACCGAGGCCAGGGGCTTCTCCTCGGCCGGCTTCTTCTCCTCGACCTGCAGGAGATGCCAGCCGAAGGGGGTCAGCACCGGCTCGGAGAGCTCGCCCACCTTGAGGTTGAAGGCGGCCTGGGCGAAGGCGGGCACGAAGGCGCTCCGCTCGTTCCATCCCAGCTCACCCCCCTGACCCTTGCTCCCCGGGTCGTCGGAGGACTCCTTCGCCACCTCGGCGAAGTCCTTCCCGTCCTGGATCTGCTTGCGGAGCGCCATCGCCTTGTCGTGGGCGGCGGCCTTGTCGGCGTCGCTGGGGGTTCGCGACATCCGGACCAGGATGTGGCGCACCCGGACCTGCTCACCCTTGGCGTAGGCCTTCTTGTTGGCCTCGTAGTAGGCGGCGATGTCGGCGGCGTGGCCCTTCTCCCAGGCAGAGACCTCGGCCGCGGTGGGCGCCTTGATCTTCCCCGCGTAGGCGGCCGGGTCGAACCGGACCACCGACAGGCTCACCGTGTCCCCCTCGCGGAGGAAGCGGGAGCGGAGCTCGTCCTCGGAGACCTCGGCGGTGTCCGACACGAGCGCCAGCAGGCGCCCGGCCGCGAGCCGCCGCCGGAGCCCGGCCTCGTAGTCCGGGGCGGTCTTGCGGAGGTAGGTCTGGAGCACCTGCGTGTAGGTCTCGGGGTCGAACTGGCCGTCCTTCTGGAAGCTCGGGTCCTTGCGGAGGTAGTCGAGGAGGTCGGCATCCGACACGGTGATGCCGTGCTTCTCCGCAGCCTGTTGCAGGAGCTCGGCGTTGATGAGCTCGTCGAGCACCCGGTTGGGGATGCCGAACTGCCGGGCCAGGGCCTCGGGCAGGTCTCCACCCCCGCGCTGGCGGAGGGCGTCCAGCCGGAAGGCGTACGCCCGGCGGAACTCGGTGAGGGAGATCTCCTGGCCGTTCACCCGGGCCGCCGCGTCCCGCACCGTCGGAGCGAGCGGGGCGTTGCACCCGCGGCTCCCTGGGCCGAACTGGAGGATGAAGACCAGGGCGATGGCAAAGATGAACAGGTAGGAGAAGAAGCGTCGGGCGTCGAATCCGGAGCTCATCGTCGTGCTGGGGGGCGTTCCCCACGGCCTCGGGGGGGCAAGCGGCCGCGGGAAGCGTCCTTGACCCTCTAGGGGAGCGACTGTGAAAATACAAGCGCTTCCGTCGCAACGAGAAGGTCTCCCGACCCAGTGCTGTCATTCGTCCGGCGTCACCGTGAGCCACTCCTGGTGTGCATCCTCCTCGCGCATGCGCTGGGGATGTTTCTCGGCTCGAGTCGCCGCGTGCGCGAGCCGAACGTCATCGATCGCGTCGCGCTCGCGATGACCGCGCCGGTGCAGCGCGCTGCGGTGGCGTCGGTCGACGGTGTGGTGAACGCGTGGCAGCAGTACGTCTCGCTCCGGAGCGTGCGCGGCGAGGTCGGGAAGCTCCAGACGGAGAACGCGCAGCTCCGCGGGGACGTGGTGGGCCTCGCCGAGGCGCGTGCGGAGAACGAGCGGCTGCGGCGGCTCATCCACTACGAGGAAGGCAACCCGGGGCCGAAGGTCGTGGCCCGCGTGCTGGGCATCAACCCCGACCCGAACCGGCTCACGCTGCGCATCGATCGCGGCGAGGGCGACGGCGTCCGGCGTGGCCAGGCGGTGGTGACCGCCGACGGCGTGGTGGGCCAGGTGCTGCGCGCGACCGCGAGCGCGGCCGACGTGCTGGTGGCCTTCGATCCGAACTGCCGGCTCGGCGGTCGCATCCAGCGGACCCGGGCGCGGGTGGGCGTGTCCGGCTCGGGCGAGGCCCAGGCGCTGAAGCTCGAGTACCTCCTGCGGAGCGAGGACCTCGAGGAGGGCGATCTCGTCGTCACCTCCGGCACCGACGGCGTGTACCCACCGGGCCTGGTGGTCGGCCGGGTCACCGGCGTGCAGCGCCAGACGAGCGGGATGTTCCTCAACGCCGGCATCCTCCCCGCGGTGAACTTCACCCGGGTGGAGGAGGTGGTGGTGCTCGCTCCCCAGCCCGCCGCCTCGGTCCCCACCCGCGTCGACAGCCAGGGGCGGCGATGAAGCTCCTGGTCACGCTGGTGCTCACGCTGCTCTTCCTGGCGCTCGAGTCGGTGGCGGCGAAGTACGTCGGCCTCGGCGTGGCCCGCATCGACGTGACGGTGGCCATCGTGGCCTTCCTCTCGCTCCGCGCAGGGCTGCTCGAGGGAGCGGTGGCCGCGTACGCCATCGGGTACCTGCTAGATCTCATGACCGGCCGGCCCACGGGCCTGTACACGTTGCTCGCGCTGATCACCTTCCTCCTCGGGCGCGTCGCCGGCTCGCTGATGGACGTGCGCTCGGGCCGCTCGTTCGCGCTCTTCGCCATGGCAGCGGACGTCACGCACGGCCTCCTCGCCTGGGGCATCAGCGGGGTGAGCAACAACCAGATGGCGGTCTCGACGCTCTCGGGCCTGCCGCTGGAGGTGCTGCTCACCGGCGTGGTGGCCCTGCTCCTCTACCCGCTGCTCCGTCGGTTCGGTCTCGGCGCCGAGAGGCGCGATCCGGGGATTCTCGCCCGATGACGCTCGGTCAGAACAGCGCGGGGAAGGATCTCAAGACCCGCTACCTGTGGCTCGGCCTGGTGATGTTCGGGGGCCTCCTCCTGCTCGCCGGGCGGCTCTACCGGCTGCAGATCGCCCGGGGCGACGAGTACTCGGCCAAGTCGGTCGCCAACTTCGTGAAGGAGATCCGCGTCAAGGCGGACCGGGGCATCATCAAGGACCGGCGCGGCGAGATCCTGGTCGACAGTCGGCCGTCGTTCGACGTCTTCATCACTCCGGCCTTCTGCGAGCGGTGCTCGGACGAGGTGCTCCCGCGGCTGTCCGGCTGGCTCTCGTGGGACGACGAGCAGCTGAAGCACGTGGAGCAGCTGCTCCGGGCCGCCAAGCGAACTGCGCCCTTCCAGCCGGTGCCGGTGCAGCTGGACCTGAACCGGGACGAGCTGGACACGCTGAACGCCCACAAGATGGAGCTGGCCGGCGTGGACTGGCCGGCGGTGCCGCACCGGAACTACCGCACCGGCACGGTGCTGCCCCACGTCGTGGGGTACATGAACGAGATCACCCAGGACGAGCTGGACCGGCTCAACGCCCAGGGCGAGGGCTACGCGCTCGGC
The DNA here is from genome assembly GCA_017881345.1 of Myxococcaceae bacterium. GTDB lineage: Bacteria > Myxococcota > Myxococcia > Myxococcales > Myxococcaceae > RPRB01. Next base: position 14,779 of record JADGQZ010000036.1, read on the forward strand.
GACTTCATCGGCCGGCGCGGGGTGGAGCGCTACTTCGAGCGCCGCCTCCGGGGCAAGGACGGGAGCCGCAAGGAGGTGGTCAACGCCCGGGGCGAGACCATCCAGGAGCTGAGCGAGCTCATCACCGGCGAGGCGACGGTCGCCAGCACGCCCGGTGACAACGTGGTGCTGAGCATCGACATGCGGCTCCAGGCGGAGGCCGAGAAGGCCTTCCCCGGGACGGCCGGCGCGGTGGTGGCGATGGACGTCCGCACCGGGTTCATCCTGGCGATGGTGTCCCGGCCCGGGTTCGACCCGAACGTGCTCACCGGCCGGGTGACGCCGACGCAGCTCCAGGCCCTGAACAAGGATCCGCTCCAGCCGATGATCTTTCGCCCGGCGCAGCAGCACTACAGCCCCGGGTCGACGTTCAAGCCGCTGAGCATGTTCACCGCGCTGTCGAGCAAGAGCTTCACCCCGCACAGCACCGTGAACTGCGGGGGCGGGTACCGTCTGGGCGCCCGGCTCTGGCGCTGCCACAAGGATGCGGGCCACGGCCTGGTGGACGCCCGGCGGGCACTGCAGCAGTCGTGCGACACCTGGTTCTACAAGGTGGCGGACACGCTGGGCCTGGACCCGATCGCGGTGGTGGGCCGGAGCTTCGGGCTCGGCGCGCCCACCGGCGTCGCGGTGGTGGCCGAGGTGCCGGGCATCATGCCCGACAGCGCCTACCACGACCGGGTCACCCCGGGCGGCTACACCAAGGGCATGGCGCTCAACAGCGTCATCGGCCAGGGCGACGTGAACGTGACGCCGCTCCAGCTCACCATGGCCTATGCCGCGGTGGCGAACGGCGGCCACCTCTACCGGCCGCAGCTGGTGCGCCGGCTGGAGACGCCCGACGGCCGGATGCTGCAGGAGTACCAGCCGGAGACGATCCGCGAGCTGGACCTCGACCCCGACGCGCGCCGGCTGGTGGTGGACGCGCTCGCCTCGGTGGTGAACGAGCCGGGGGGCACGGCGTACCGGGCCCGGCTGCCGGACGTGCGCATCGCCGGGAAGACCGGAACGGCGCAGGTGATCGCGCTGGGGAAGACCCGGGTCAAGAAGGAGGCGATGACCTACTGGCAGCGCGCCCACGCGTGGTTCGCCTCGTTCGCCCCCGCCGAGGATCCGGAGATCGCGGTCATCGTGCTCAACGAGCACGGCGGGCATGGCGGCCTGGACGCCGCGCCCACGGCGAGCGCGATCACCAAGAAGTACTTCGAGCTCAAGCGCGAGGACGCGAACGCCACCATCGCCGCCTCCACGGCGCTCCCGGTGATGCCGCTGCGCGCGGTCCCGCCGCCGCCCGCGCCGCGTCCGCCGCCGGTCCAGGAGGAGATGCCTCCGCTGCCGGCGACCGCGCCCTCGGTGGCCCAGGTCCCGACGTCTCCGTCGGAGGGCGCACGCTGATGCAGCTGCGGATCGAGCGCCGGATGGTGCTCAAGATCCCCTGGGGTCTGGTGGCGGTGACGATGGCCATCGCGCTCCTGGGCATCTGGAACCTGGCCTCGGCCTCCAGGCCGCCGCACACCCCGCTCTGGGCGCGGCAGCTGTTGAACCTCGGGGTGGGGGTGGCGGCCGGGGTGGGCGTGTGCCTGATGGACTACCGGTTCGTCCAGCGGATGGCCTGGCCCATCTTCGCGGGCAACGCCGCGGCGCTCATGGCCCTGAAAGTCATCGGCCACCGGGCGAAGGGCGAGGCGAGCTGGCTCGCCCTCGGCCCGCTCCGGATCGAGCCGGCGGAGTTCATGAAGCTGGCGCTGATCATCGCGCTGGCGCGCTTCTTCCACGACGACTACCGCGAGGGCGAGCAGCCCTACGGTCCGGCGCGACTGTGGAAGCCGATCCTGCTCACGCTCTGCGCGGCGGGGCTGGTGCTCCCGGACCTCGGGAACACGATGATGATCCTCCTCACGGCGATCACCATCCTGGTCTTCGCCCGGCTGCGCCTCTGGGTCCTCGGCGTGGGGCTGGCGGGGCTGCTGGTGGTGTCGCTGGTCATCTGGAACGACTACGTGCGCGACCCCTCGGACGGGCACCGCACGGTCATCCGTCAGGTCCTCAAGCGGCACCAGAGCCAGCGAATCGCCGGGTGGCTGTCGCCCGAGTCCGACCTCAAGGGCTCCGGGTACCACGCGGCGCAGTCGAAGATCGCGGTGGGGTCGGGCGGTCTGGTCGGCAAGGGCTGGCGGCAGGGGACGCAGACCGGGCTCTTCTTCCTCCCCGAGCAGCACACCGACTTCATCTTCTCGGTCTGGGCCGAGGAGCACGGGTTCCTCGCCTCGCTGCTGCTGCTCGGGCTCTATGGGCTCATCTTCGCCTTCGCGCTCGGGGTGGCGATGCAGGCGCGAGACCGGTTCGGGGCGTTCGTCGCGGTGGGCGTGGCGGCGATGATCTTCTGGCAGGTGTTCGAGAACATCGGGATGGTGGTGGGCCTCCTCCCGGTGACCGGGATCACCCTGCCGCTGATGAGCTACGGCGGCTCGTCGATGTTGAGCGTGCTCCTGTCGCTGGGGCTCCTGGCCAGCATCGCGATGCGCAGGCACATGTTCTGACCCGCACCGGGGGGGCCGGCTGACGGATCTTGCGTTCGCTGCAGCCCCGGCGGCAGCTGCAGACTGTGCTGGTGTGGCCCCCCCCGACCGGTGCACCTTGAACGCACGCATCGCTTGCCGGAGGTACCCTTGAGGGCCGAGTCCATCGCCGTCGCCCCGCCGCCGCCCGTCGCGATCCCCGCCGAGTCCGGGCGCCAGCTCCCGTTCGACTGGCTGCGGGGGCTGGTGATGGTGCTGATGACCATCGACCACGCCTCGGGCGAGTTCAACGCCGGCCGGCTGTTCACCGATGCGACGTTTCTCTATCGACCGGGGACGCCGCTTCCGCTCGCCCAGTTCCTCACCCGGTGGATCACCCACCTCTGCGCGCCGACGTTCGTCTTCCTCGCCGGGTACGTGATGCAGCTGAGCGTTCGGCGCCGGCAGCAGCAGGGCGAGTCCGAGGCCAGCATCACCCGCTTCCTGATCACCCGGGGCGTGATCATCGCGGCGATGGATCCGCTGTGGATGCGCTGGGTCTTCCGGTTGCCCAACGGGGCGATCGTGCTCCAGGTTCTGTACGCGATCGGCCTGAGCTTCGTGGTGATGGCCTTCCTGCGGCACATCCCGGCGCGCGTGCTCGGGGTCGGCGGCGTGGTGCTCGCCTTCGCCTGCGAGCCGCTGGGGGCGCTGGTGCCGGCGGCAGGACCGCTCCACGCAGTCGGGGTGATGCTGGTGTCCGCGGGGCCGGTCGGTCCTTTTCTGGTGGGCTATCCGCTCCTCCCCTGGCTGGCGATCATGATGATGGGGTGGGGGGCGGCGGACCTGGCGCGGTCGGCGCCGGCCCGGTTTCCGGGGCGGGTGCTGCTCGCGGGGCTCGTGGCGCTTGCCTTCTTCTTCCTGTTCCGAGGTCTGAACGGGTGGGGGAACATGGGGTTTCTCCGCGAGGACGGCTCGCTGGTGCAGTGGCTCCACGTCTCGAAGTACCCGCCGTCAGTGACCTACGACGGCCTGGAGCTGGGCATCGGCTGGCTCCTGCTGGCGCTGTTCCTGGTCTGGCGCCCGCCGGCGTGGGCCGACGCGGTGCTGCGGCCGCTGGGGCAGAGCGCGTTCTTCTTCTATCTCCTGCACGCGCATCTGCTGATGGTGGCGTCGTACGCGGTCGGGATGCACGGCACGGCGGGGCTGGTGGCGACCTACGTGTCGTCCGCGGTGGTCATCGCGGTGCTGGTCCCGGCCTGCAACGCGTACCGGCGCTACAAGCTCGCCCATCCGAACAGCCTCGCCCAGTACATCTGAACGACGACCCGACCCGGAGCGTCGGAGCGCACCGCCGGGGGCGGGTCGCCGGGCGGCCAGACGACTCGGCCCCGCGGTGAGGCGGCATCCGACCGCCCGGGGCTGCGCGAGATCCCGTGTCGGCTGGGACCAAGGGCGTATGGACCCCCGAGGACGGTGAGCCCTAGAAGGACGCGCCTTGTGCCCTCGGCACGTGCCTCACCTCAGGAGACACGCATGGTTCGGTTCCTGAACGCATCGGCGGTGGCCTTGCTCGTCGCAACCGTCTTTCCCCCCGGGCTGGCGAGTGCCCAGACAATCACCGGCACGCCGGGGTCGCCCAGCGCGACGACGACGGTCCAGGGGGACCAGCTCCCGGCGCCACCGGGGAAGTTCGGCGGCGTGATCAAGGACACGGCGCCCCAGTCGAAGCCGTACTGGCCGCCACGCGTCCAGCCGCCGAGGGGCGCACCGAACGTGTTGCTCATCATGACCGACGACGCCGGCTTCGGCGTGGCGGGCACGTTCGGTGGTGTCATCCCCACGCCCGCGCTGGACCGGGTCGCGGCCAACGGGCTGCGGTACACCAACTTCCATTCCACGGCGCTCTGCTCACCGACCCGCGCAGCGCTCATCACTGGCCGGAACCACCACTCGGCCGGCTTCGGCGTCATCGCCGAGCAGGCCACCGGCTTCCCCGGGTACGACAGCTTCATCCCGCCGGACAAGGCCACCATCGGCCGGATCCTCAAGGACAACGGCTACCGCACCGCGTGGTTCGGGAAGGACCACAACACCCCCGCCTTCGAGGCGAGCCAGGCCGGTCCGTTCGATCAGTGGCCGAACGGAATGGGCTTCGAGTACTTCTATGGCTTCATTGGCGGGGACACGAGCCAGTGGGAGCCGAACCTCTTCCGGAACACCACGCAGATCTACCCGTTCCAGGGCAAGCCAGGCTGGAACCTCATCACTGCGATGGCGGACGACGCCATCACCTACATGACCCGGCTGAACGCGATCGACCCCGGCCAGCCGTTCTTCGTCTACTACGTGCCGGGCGGCACCCACGCACCGCACCATCCGACGCCGGAGTGGATCAAGAAGGTGAGCGACATGCACCTCTTCGATCAGGGGTGGAACAAGCTGCGCGATCAGATCTTCGCCAACCAGAAGAAGCTCGGCGTCATCCCGCAGGACGCGAAGATGACTCCCTGGCCGAAGGATCTCCTGAAGGAGTGGGAGCAGCTGACCGCCGACGAGAAGAAGATGTTCGTCCGGCAAGCCGACGTGTTCGCCGCCTACGTCGCGTACACCGACAACGAGATCGGCCGGGTCATCCAGGCGGTGGACGACATGGGCAAGCTCGACAACACCCTGGTCATCTACATCGAGGGTGACAACGGAACGAGCGCCGAAGGCACGCTGGTCGGTACGCCGAACGAGATGGCGAGTTTCAACGGGGTCAACGTCCCCGTGGAGGCGCAGCTCAAGTACTTCTACGACGTGTGGGGGACCGACAAGACCTATCCCCACATGTCCGTGGGCTGGACCTGGGCGTTCGACACTCCGTTCTCCTGGACGAAGCAGATCGCCTCGCACCTGGGCGGCATCCGGCAGGGGATGGCGATCTCCTGGCCGAAGGTCATCAAGGACAAGGGCGGGATCCGGACGCAGTTCCACCACGTGATCGACGTCGTGCCCACCATCCTCGAGGCGACCCGGCTGAAGACGCCCAAGGTGGTGGACGGGATCAAACAGAGCCCGATCGAGGGCGTCAGCATGGCGTACACGTTCGATGCGAAGAATGCGAAGGCGCCCACCACTCACAAGACGCAGTACTTCGAGATGTTCGGAGATCGGGCCATCTACCACGAGGGCTGGATGGCGAGCACAAAGGTGGAGCGCCCACCCTGGGTGTTGGCTGGGCTGCCGAAGGATCCGATGAGCTTCTCGTGGGAGCTCTACGATCTGAACACCGACTGGACGCAGTCCACCGACGTGGCGGCAAAGAATCCCGCCAAGGTCAAGGAGATGCAGGCGCTCTTCATGAAGGAGGCGCGCAAGTACCAGGTCCTGCCGCTCGACACGTCGGTGGTCACCCGGCTGATCACTCCCCGGCCAAGTAACACCGCCGGCCGGGACGTCTTCACCTGGACGCGTCCGTTGGTCGGCACGCCCCTGGGCGACGCTCCGTCGGTGCTCAACACCTCGTACACCTTCAAGGCCGAGGTCGAGATCCCGGCGGGCGGCGCCGAGGGGATCATCATCACCCAGGGCGGGCGCTTCGGCGGGTACGGCTTCTACCTGGTCAAGAGCAAGCCGGTCTTCCTCTGGAACCTGGTGGACATCGCGCGGGTGCGCTGGGAGGGCCCAGCGCTCACACCGGGAAAGCACGTGCTCGAGTTCGACTTCAAGTACGACGGCCTGGGCATGGGAACGCTGGAATTCAACAGCTACTCGGGCGTGGGGCGTGGTGGAACGGGCGTCCTGAAGGTCGACGGACAAACGGTGGCGACGCAGGCGATGGAGCACACCATCCCGTTCCTGCTCCAGGTAGACGAGAGCCTCGACATCGGGTCCGACACCCTGACCGGGGTGAACGATGCGGACTACCAGCCGCCGTTCCCCTTCACCGGCAAGCTGAACAAGGTCACGCTCAGCATCGCCCGCCCGAAGCTCAGCCCGGCGGACATCACGCAGCTCAAGGAACAGCAGGCGAAGGCCGCCGACCAGCGGTAGCAGCGACATCGGATCGCGAGAGCGGGGGCAGCCCTCGCTCTCGAGTGCCGCACGGCAACGGGGACCTGCGTTCCAGGGCAGGCAGGGGACGCCCTGACGACCGGCCACG
>JADGQZ010000346.1 GCA_017881345.1 Myxococcaceae bacterium
GCTCCTGGGGCGTGCCGGTGCGCTCGGCGTAAAGGCGGTGCATCTTCTTCTTCAGCTCGATGATGTCCCGGGCGTGGATCTCGAGATCGCTCGCGGAGCCGTGGATGACGCCGCCGACCAGCGGCTGGTGGATGAGGAGCTTGGCGTTCGGGAGCGCCACCCGGTCTTCCTTGTCCGCGGCCAGGGCAATGACGGAGCCCATGCTCCCGGCGAAGCCGGCGACGACGGTGATGATGCGCGGGGTGATGAAGCGCGCGGTGTCGTAGATGGCGAAGCCCGAGTAGACCTCCCCGCCCGGGCAGTCCACCCAGAGCACGATGGGGGCGCTGGGGTTGCTGCGCTCGAGCGCGAGCAGCAGCCGGTTCACCCGGAGCGCGAGATCGGCGTTGACCTCGCCGCTGACGAACACCGTGCGCGACTCGAAGAGGTGCTGGTCGATGGGGGTGAAGGGCGTGGGCTGGGCGGTCTGCGGCATCTCGGGCTTCTTCTCGTTCACGGTCGTGGGCTCCTCGTACGGCGGACCGGAACCTTAACCGGTGGGGACCACGAAGACAGCCCGCGCGAGGGTTGAAGTTTCTGCTGGACGATGGGCAGCCTCCCGGGTTCGACGGGAGGTGGCCATGGCGGACACGGAGAGGAGACGAGGAGGGTGTCACTGCGGCGCCGTGCGGTACACGGTGGAGATCGACCGCCGGGTCCCGGTGGTGAGCTGCAACTGCTCGATGTGCGGCAGGTCCGGCACGCTGCTGAGCTTCGTCCCGGCGTCGCGCTTCTCGCTCGAGCGCGGAGAGGGCGCCACGACCGACTACCTCTTCAACAGGCACCACATCCATCACCTCTTCTGCCGGACCTGCGGCATCAAGTCCTTCGCCCGCGGCGCCGGCCAGGATGGCCAGGAGATGGTCGCAATCAACGTCCGCTGCCTCGACGGCTTCGAGCCGGACCAGTTCCAGGTGAAGCACTTCGACGGCCGGAGCCGCTGACCCAAGGTCCCATGCTCGAGCAGCCGCTGCACCACCGGTACTTCACCGCCGCCATCGCGACCGTCCTCACCGTGGGGGCCGCGTGGGGCGTGTGGCTGCTCTGGCAGGTGGGAGTCGCCGGTCGGTTCACCGGGGTCTCCATCCAGGACGTCAATGCGCACGGTCAGGCGCAGATCGACGGCTGGGTGGGGCTGTTCATCATGGGCTTCGCGCTGCAGATGTTCCCGCCGGTGTGGCACGCGCGGCTCGTGGGTCGCCGGTGGCGTCTGGTGCCGCTGGGGGCGATGCTGGCCGGGGTCGCCATCCGCTCGGTGGCGATGAGCGTGCCCCTGGGCGGATCGGGTCCGCTCCTGGCACTGGTGGGGAGCGCACTCCAGCTCGGGGCCACGGCGCTCTTCGCAGGGATGCTGGCGCTGACCTTCCACCGCAGCCTGGAGCGCCTCCAGCCGTGGATGGGCTTCGTCTTCCTGGCGCTGGCCTGCTTCGTTGGCCAGGTGCTCCTGGACGGCTGGCACACCTGGCGGATGATGATGGCGCCGAGCCGGGAGGTCCTGCTCGCACAGCTCGCGACCTTCCAGGCGCCGCTCCGGGACCTCCAGATCCACGGCCTCGCGCTGTGCATGAGCCTCGGCGTCTCCCAGCGATTCCTCCCGCCGTTCCTCGGGACACCGGAGACGCCGGCGAGCCGGGGCTGGCTGGGCCTCGGGGCGATCGGCGCCGGTCTCCTGCTCGAGTCCGTGCTGTTCGTCGCGCTGCGCATCAGCGGAGACCACCGCTGGGGCGCGGGCCTGCTCCTCGGCTGGGTGCTCCTCGCGCTGGGCTCGGCCCTCGTGGTGCTTCCCTGGAAGCTCTGGCGCCCAACTGAACGGAATGGGCGCAGCGCATCGTTCATCCGCCTGGCGTACGCCTGGCTCGGCCTCTCGCTGGTGATGCTCCTGCTGCTGCCCGTCTACCAGGCGGTGAGCGGGCTTCCGTTCAGTCACGCCTACTACGGCGCGATCCGGCACGCGGTCACCGTGGGCTTCGTCTCGCAGATGATCGTGGGGGTCTCCACCCTGGTGGTGCCGGTCACTCCACGCACCGCGACGCTCCGTCCGGTTCTCCTGCTGCTCAACACCGGCTGCTTCCTGAGGGTGAGCCTGCAGATCTCCTCGGACTGGACGCCGCGGGCGTTCCGCGTCATCGGGGTCAGCGGGGTGCTCGAGCTCACCGCGCTGCTGGTCTGGGCGGCCGTGCTTCTCCCGGGTCTGCTCGGCCGGGTGAAGCGGCCGGAGCTGTCCCCGGAAGACCTCCCTCGGACCACGGAGCGCTGAGAGGTCCGCCTCTCTCGCCGGCGCACGTACATCGGGCGCACCCTGCCTGCGGCGCTACCGTCCGGGGTGTGAAGAGCCCTCGTGCGATCGCCCTGATCGCCGCGCTCGCCGCGCTTCCGTCGGCGGCGACGACTTATCCGGTCGGCCCGACGCGGACCTGGAAGTCGCCGTGTGGGCTCGTCGCGGCCGTCGCGCTCCAGCCCGGGGACGTGGTGGAGGTGGACCCGGCGACGTACACCGACGCGTGCCAGCTCACCGCCTCGGGAACCCAGGCCTCGCCCATCGTCCTCCGCGGAGTGCCCGGAGTGCCTCGTCCGGTGTTCGATGCGACGGGCCTCGATCTCTCGGGCTCGGGGTCGGTACCCCGGGCCATCTTCCAGTTCACCGGCGGCAGCCACTGGCGGGTCCAGCACCTAGAGCTGAAGAACGCCTCGAACGCTTCGGCCAACGGCGCGGCGTTCCGGCTCACCGCCGGGTCGCTCGACGTGGTCATCGACGACGTCTCCGTCCACGACTGCCAGGACGGCTTCATGTCCGACGGACCGGCGACGCTCACCGTCCGCTCGAGCGACGTGTTTCGCAATGGCGCTGGCGACGGCTACTCGCACAACTTCTACGTGCAGGGGCAGTCCATCGTCCTCATCGGCAACCACATCCACGATTCGCGGGCCGGGCAGAACGTGAAGGTGCGCTCGCACGACGCGCTCATCGCCTACAACCTGATCGAGAACGCCGGGAACTACGAGATCGACCTCATCCAGGGTCCCCTCACCGACGCGGCGAACGCGAACGCGACGCTGATCGGCAACGTGATCATCCGGCCCGCGACGGCGGACAACAACAGCCAGGTCATCCTCTGGGGCTCCGACGATCCGACTGCCAGCGGGCGAAACGGCAGCCTGTACGCGATCTCCAACACCTTCGTCCTGGCCAACGCGTCGAACCGGCTGTTCCATGCCATCTCGCCGCCCGCGGGCAGCCAGATCCACCTCGTCAACAGCATCGTGCAGGCGACGGTGGGCGGCACCGGGCTCGCCGCCGACGCCACGACCTCGGCCATCCTCGTCGGGAGCAACGACTGGATCTCCAGCCAGGTCACGAGCGCCGGGGCGCTGACCTCGGTCCTGACCGGCGCCAGCCCGGGGTTCGTGAGCGCGACGGACCTCCACCTCGTGCCGGGGTCGCCGGCCATCGGCGCCGGCGCGGCAGGCGTCACCTCCGTCGACGGCAGCGGGAGCGTGGTGAACGCTGCCCCGGACCAGGAATTCATGTCCCCGCTCGGCACCCGTCCGCGCGCGCCCACGTCGGTGCTCGACCTCGGAGCCTTCGGGTTCACCGTGGCGAGCGATGGTGGCATCGGGGATGCGGGGTCCGCGGACGCGGGTTCGACCGATGCAGGAGGGGGGGACGCCGGATCTGGCGGAGCGCCCGACGCAGGGTCCGACGGCGGCGCCGGCGGCTCCGTGGACGCCCCGGCCCCCGACATCATCGGCAGCTGCTCGAGCTCTTCCGAGAGCGCGCCCTGGCTCGGGCTCGCGGTGCTCGCGGGACTCGTCGCCCGGCGACGATCAGTGAACAGCTGATCCGTTCGTCGAGCGGCACGGGCTTCTTCCGACGCGGCACCGGACGCACTGTCGCCCGACCGTGATCGACGACCTCTGGTACAAGAACACCGTCGTCTACTGCCTCGACGTCAAGACGTTCATGGACTCGAACGGCGACGGCATCGGCGACTTCGAGGGGCTCTCGCGCCGGCTGGACTACCTCTCCGGCATCGGCGTCGGGGCGGTGTGGCTGGTCCCGTTCTATCCATCGCCCAGACGCGACAACGGCTACGACATCACCGACTACTACGGCATCGATCCGCAGCTGGGGACCCTCGGGGACTTCGTCGACTTCACCCACGAGGCGAGGAAGCACGGGATCCGCGTGCTGGTGGATCTGGTGGTCAACCACACGTCGGACCAGCACCCGTGGTTCAAGGCGGCGGTGAGCGATCCCGCGTCGCAATACCGCGACTGGTACATCTGGTCGAAGACGAAGCCGAAGGACGCCGACCAGGGGATGGTCTTCCCCGGGGTGCAGCGGTCGACCTGGACGTACCACCCGAAGGCGAAGGCCTATTACTTCCACCGGTTCTACGACTTCCAGCCCGACCTCAACATGAACCACCCCGCGGTGGCCGAGGAGGTGCGCCGCATCGCGGGCTACTGGCTACAGCTCGGGGTGTCGGGCTTCCGGATGGACGCGGTGCCCTTCGTCATCCAGAGGAAGGGAGCGGGCGGGCCACACCCGGAGCAGTTCCGGATGCTGCGTGACCTTCGCACCTTCCTCCAGTGGAGAACTGGCGACGCCATCCTCCTCGCCGAGGCGAACGTCCTCCCGAAGCAGGACCGCGACTACTTCGGGGACGAGGGTGACCGGATGCACATGATGTTCAACTTCACGGTGAATCAGACGGCGTTCTACGCGCTCGCGTCCGCCGACGTCCGTCCCCTGGTCAAGGCCCTGGAGCGCACCCGGGTCAGCGAGGAGACCTCGCAGTGGGCGCACTTCCTCCGGAACAACGACGAGCTGGACCTCGGCCGGCTCACCGATGCACAGCGGGCGTCCGTCTTTCAGGAGTTCGGGCCGGAGGAGAACATGCAGCTGTACGAGCGTGGCATCCGCCGGCGTCTCGCGCCGATGTTCAACGGAGATCGACGACGGCTGGAGCTGGCCTACAGCCTGCTCTTCACGCTGCCGGGGACACCGGTCATTCGCTACGGCGACGAGCTGGGGATGGGGGAGGACCTCAGCCTTCCCGAGCGGAGCGCCGTCCGGACGCCGATGCAGTGGTCCACCGAGCAGAACGCGGGCTTCTCCACGGCGCGGCGTCCCGTCCTCCCGGTCGTCTCGGGCGGGCCGTTCGGGTACGAGCGGATCAACGCCGCCGATCAGAAGCGCAACCCGGACTCGCTCCTCAACTGGACCGAGCGGATCATCCGCGCCCGGAAGGAGTGCCCGGAGGTGGGGTGGGGGACGTGGCGGATCGTGCCCACGAGCTCTCCCAGCGTGCTCGGCCTTCGCTACGACTGGCGCAACAACGCGCTGCTGTTCCTCCATAACTTCGACCCCAAGGCGCTCTCGGTGAGCTTCGGCGCGGGCAGCGCAGACGGTGCGTTCCTCGCAAATCTCCTGTCGAACGACCACGCGCGGGCGAACGGTCGGGGTCAGCACCGGGTCGACCTCGAAGGGTACGGATACCGCTGGTACCGGGTCGGCGGCCTCGACTACATCCTCCGACGTTCGAAGTGAGGGCAACGTCAGTGGGAGCCGGGTGTCCTGGCGTATGGAGGTCAGAGCACGGCCCCCGGGCTGGATCGCCGGTCGGTCCCGAGGGACTCTGACCGGTCGGAAGCTCAGAGGAGGTCTCACGTGCTCCGTTTTTCCTGGATCCTGGTGCTGGCGGTGGCTGCCGGATGTGCATCGGCCCCGCCACCGCCTGCCCATGCCGTCGGGACCTCGCCGCTCGCACCGTTCGACGACCTCAACCTGCCCGAGAACAACACGCGCCACCAGCTCGCCACCGCGCTCGAGCAGCGCGGCTTCCTCCCGGCCGATGCTCCTCCGGGCACCATGCTCAACGGCGCCATCCGGGAGTTCCAGAAGAGCGAGGGGCTGAACCAGACCGGCTTCCCGGACGATGCGACGCTGCAGGCGCTCGGCATCGACCCGAGCACGAAGGACCGCTCCCTCGACACCGCGACGGTGAACCAGGGCGCCGCCTCCGGCGCGGGCGCATCCCACTGACGACTCCGGTCCCTCAGGATCCGCGATTCTCGGCGGGTTCAGCGGCACCCCTCACGATCAGCCAGAGCGCCAGCGGGATCTCGAAGAGCGCCATCGGGATCCACATCAGCTGGGTGACAGGCCGGGTCAGGACTCCCGCGAGCTGAAGAGGAAGCCCCACGACGAGGAGGACCGAGGCCACCACGCCGATCCAGGCCAGCGCGCGTGGCACCAGCCGGCCGCGGAGGAGGAGCCAGGAGAGTGCCGTGCTGCCCACTGCGAAGAAGGTCGCGGTCAGGATCTGATTCCAGCTCCGCGCACCCAGCAGGAGCGTCTCGAAGCCGCGGCCTGACCCGAGGTCGAGGCCTTCCAGCGCGAGCCTCATGGGGATGAACATCGCGCCGAGCACGCCTTCGACCAGCCGGCAGGCGAACCCGAACAGCGCGATGTCGGGGTCGACGTCCCGGGTGATCGCGTACAGCGTGACGGCGAGAACCAGGGCAGAGAAGTTCTGGACCAGCGTGAGCAGGACCCCGGCGCGCACGTCGGGTGCGCGGAGGAGACCCGACACGATGTACAGGAGGAACGTGATGCCCGCGATGCGGGCGTTCCTGGTGCGAGTCATGCACTCTCCGCGGTATCCCGGTGACGGACCGCCCCCGTGATGACGCCCGAACGCGGGCGGCATTGCAGCGAGCGCGAGCAATTTCGTCCGGCTCGGCTCTCCCGCCTCGACTACCCTCGAGACGCAGGGGAGGGGATTCGATGACCGGACCGCGCTGGATGGGAATCGTCCTCGCCGGTTGCCTCGCCGCCGGCGGGGCAAGGGCTGCGGACTACGACCTGATCATCTCCGGGGGCCGGGTCGTCGACGGCACCGGGGCGCCCTGGTTCCGGGCGGACGTGGGAATCCGCGGCGACCGGATCGTCGCCATCGGAAACCTCGAGAAGGCGTCCGCGAAGCGCCGGGTGGACGCCACCGGGCGCTACGTCACGCCGGGGTTCATCGACATGCTCGGCCAGTCCGAGCTGAATCTCCTGGTCGACAACCGGGTCGAGTCGAAGATCCGCCAGGGCATCACCACGGAAGTGACGGGCGAGGGGGTGTCGGTCGCGCCGATGAACGACGTCTGGATTGCCGAGGCGAAGCCCTGGCTCGACAAGTACCACCTGGTCGTGGGCTGGAAGGACCTCGATGGGTACTGGTCGCGCCTGCGCCAGGCCAGTCCGGCGATCAACCTGGCGACGTACGTGGGGGCGAGTCAGGTCCGTGGGGCGGTGCTGGGCCTGGGTGAGGTGACGCCGGATCCCGATCAGCTGAAGCGCATGCAGCGGGAGGTCGAGGTCGCCATGCGCCAGGGCGCGCTGGGCCTGTCCTCCGCGCTCATCTATCCGCCCGGCTCGTA
>JADGQZ010000037.1 GCA_017881345.1 Myxococcaceae bacterium
GATCCACCAGACGGCGTAGGAGATGAGGCGGATGCCCTTGTCGGCGTCGAACTTCTGTACCGCCTTCATCAGCCCGATGTTTCCCTCCTGGATGAGGTCGGACATGCGGATGCCGTAGGAGCGGTACTCGTAGGCGACCTTCACCACGAACCGGAGATTCGCGGTGACCAGGCTGTGGCCGGCCTGGAAATCGCCCTTGGCGAAGCGGCGGGCGAGCTTCTGCTCCTCCTCGACCTTCAGGAGCGAGTAGCGGTTGATCTCGGAGAGGTAGAGCGAGAGCGAGCCGGGCGTGGCGGAATGCTCGGAGGCGAGCTGCATTCTGGACGTCTCCATGGGCTTCGTGGTTGCGACGACCCCAGGGGGATGAGCAAGGTGGGTGCCACGGAGCGGCTCTCCAACGTGCTGCAATCAGGCGACTCGAGGCCGCGCCGGAGCCGGAGCCCTGTAGAAATGCCAGGGAAGGCCCGCCTGCCCGCTCACTGCAACGGCGGGTCGATCTCGCGCCCCGGTGGCGGCGGAACACGCGGTGGTGCCGGTGGCTCCGGCTCCTCCGGGCGCTGCCGCCCGGGCTGCACCTCGGGAGTGCTGTGGCCGGGGAGATCCTCGATGCCGGTGTAGGGGCGGATCTCCGGGGCCGGTCCCGGGGGAACGTCCGTCGGCGGGGTGGGGGAAATCGGGACGTCGGGGGGCGTGGTCACGCCCGGGACGTTGGGGGCGCGCCCGACGAAGCGGAAGGGGGTGGCGCGGCCCGGAGCGCCTGCCTGGCCTGCCGCAGCAGCCGCCGGCCCTCGCCGCTCCCCAGCGGGCGCCTGCCGAACCGCGCCTCGCGGTAGCGCGCGATGCCCTCGCGCACCGGCCCGAGCTCCGCCTCGTCCACCCGGGCGCCGTCCAGCCAGCCCCTGGGTCCCAGGCGGCCCTGCTTGCGCAGCATCCGCTGGAGCGCCCGACCGACATGCCCGGCGTCGCTGGCCGCGGCCCGCCGTCCGATGAGCGCGGCGAGCAGGAGCGCGGCAACGAGCACGGCCAGGGCCACCGCCCCGTTCCGGTCCGACCGGATCCGCGGTTGCTCCGCCGGCCTTCCTTCCTTCGCGCTCCAGCGGATGCCCTGTGCCAGGCGGGCCTGGTCCGACAGCGAGTACTCGACCACGCGGTCCAGCCAGCGGATCTGCAGCGCCTCCCAGCGCGCGAGGAACCAGCCAGAGAGGCCGACGCCGGCCGCGGAGCGGTGCTGCGGCGGCGTGGCGTCCAGCCGGAGGATCTGACCGTCGACCTCGGCCTCGACCCAGGCGTGGGCGTCGCCGGCACGCACCAGGTACGCCCCCGCCGCGCGCTCGCCCCCGTGGAAGCCCACCACCACCCGGGCCGGGATCTTCCGGGTCCGCAGCAGCACCGCGAGCGCCGTGGCGAAGTCCTCGCAGTGCCCCGCGCGGCGCTCGAAGAGGAAGTCGGCGAGGGGGTCCTTCACCCGCCCGGGCAGCGCCAGCGTGTAGGCGTAGCCGGTCTGGAGCGCGCGCTCGAGCTGCCTGGCGACGGCGCGGTCCGTGGTCATACCTGCCGCAAGCTGGGTGGCGAGCGCGGGGATGCGCGGGTCGAGCCGTGCCGGGAGCTGGAGCCGGCGCTGTCGCTCGGCGTCGTCCAGGACCGGTGGCGTGACCCGGTCCAGGGCGCTGAAGGCGCGGTAGGTGACATGCTCGGACGGCCCGGCCAGCCGCACCTCGCGGTCCCCCGAAGTCACGAGCTCGGTGCGGATGGTGAAGGTGGCCTGGTGCAGCTCGGCGTCACCGAACACGACCGGAGCGTCCAGCGCGACCAGCGTGCGGCTGCCGTAGGCCGGGAGCAGGTCGATGTCCTGGCGCAGCAGCCCCGGTCCGGGGCGCCCGAGCACCACCTGGCGGGCGGGAGACCCGGGACGGCCGGAGGAGGACCACTGGACGCCATCGAAGCGGTCGAACCGGCGCCCCACCCAGTAGACGTCGAGCTCCTCGGTGCCGGGATCCGGCTCGATGTGCGCCCGGAACACCACCCGCGGGTTGGACTTGAGCACGCCCGACCCGCCGAGCCGCAGGCCGTCGGCGAAGCCGGTCGTCGCCGGCCCGAGCGAGGCTCCGCCGCGCCGGGCCGCCACGTTCCACGAGAGCCGCGGGAAGAGGACGAAGAAGACGAGCGCCCCGGCCAGGGCCATGGCCACCCCGGCCAGGAGCGGGCGGACCACCCGGCGGAGCGGGGGGAACACGCCCCCGCCCGCGTCGCCCAGCACCGCGAGCCCCTGCGAGAGGACGGCGAGCACCGCGTAGGTGAAGAGGCAGACGGCGAACAGGAGATCGGCGCTGAGGACCGCGCCGCCGGCGATCATCAGCAGGGCCGCGAGGTGAACCTGCTCGCTGGTCCGTGGACGCGGCAGGGAGAGCATCCGCTGCGCGGTGAGCAGCGCGGCGGTGGTGCAGGCCGCCACCACCAGGTCCAGCTGCTCCACCACCACCGCGGCATAGAGCACCACCACCGCCACCAGCAGCGCCACCGCGCTGACCCGGCCGTCGGCGAGCGGGCGCCGCCCGGCGAGCGCCACTCCGAGCGCGAGGAGGAACAGGCCCATGGCCCAGAGCGGCACCTGGCCCGAGATGGCCATCGCCGCGAACGCCGCCGCGGCCGCCAGGTCGCGCAGCACCAGCTGGAGCCGCGGGCCGTTCATCCCGGGGTCCCCTCGTGTCCGGCACGGGCGAGCGCGCGGAGGATGGCCTGGGAGTGGAAGGCGCCGGCGCCGGGCTTCACCACCAGGCCCGCGGTGCTCTCGAGCCCGACCTCGGCCCCGTGCGCGAGCAGCAGCTCGGCCCGGGCCGCGAGCTCCTCGCAGGCGCCGTCGAGCGACTCGGGCGGGGCGCGATCGTCGAGGTGCAGCACCACCCGCGGCTGCGGCTGGGCATCGCGCTCGACCCTGAGCAGGATTCCGAGCTGCGCGCTCTTCCGCCAGTGGATGCGCCGGGCGTCCTCACCCTCGCGCAGCTCGCGGAGCTGGGCGAGGTCTCCCCCACCGTCGAAGCCCCGGATCGACCGCTGCTCGAGTCCCAGTCCGGTGCTCGGGGCCAGTGGCTCGCGCGGCGCGGGGGCGCGGCCGGGGAGAACCAGGATCTCGCCGGGAAGCTCGAGGTCGCGGCTCTTGACGAACAGGCCGAAGGGAAACGTGGTGGAGATGCGGACGGTGTGCAGCAGGAGCGGACCGCGCCTCGGTGCAGTGGCCACCGCGCGCACCACCACCTCATCGCCGGGCGGGAGCCAGGCCAGCTTCCCGATCGACGCCCCCACCACCGGGTCTACCTCCGAGACGGCGAGCGCGAAGGAGTGGCCGCGGGTCCGGCGCAGCCACCACCCGAGATGAAACGGTGTCCGGGCACGGGGGGACACCGGGAGGATCCTCCTGACCTGCACCCGGCGCACGCAACGCTCGGAGAGCATGCCGGAGACGATCACCAGGGACAGCTGCAGCCCGAGCACCAGGTAGAGGAGGTTGTTTCCGGTGTTCAGCGCCCCGAGCCCCACCCCGACGGTGAGGACGAGGTAGGTCCGCCCGGCCGCGGTGGTGCGGAGGCGCCGGGGTGGCGTCCAGAACCGACGCCAGCCGCGCCGGAACCGTTCCCGCCGGGGTGTCATCGCGGAGGGGGGACGGTCCCGAGCACGGTCTCGAGGAGGGCGCTGGCCTCCTCGCGGGCCGCCAGTCCCTGCGTCGCTCCGCGGGGCACGACCCGGTGCGAGAGCGTGGGCACGAACAGGTCCGCCACGTCCTGGGGGATGACGAAGTCGCGGGCGTCCCAGAGCGCCCGGGCGCGCGCCGCGCTGGTGAGCGAGAGCACCGCGCGGGTGGAGGCGCCGCGCTCGAGCCCCGGGTGCTCGCGGGTGGCCCTTGCGAGCGCGACCACGTAGTGCGCCACCTCCGGCGCGACATGGATGCTCGCCGCGCGCGCCTGGAGCGAGCGCACCTGCTCGGCATCCAGCACCGCCTGGAGCGAGGACACCGGTTCACCGAGTCCCCGGGTGGTCACCAGCTCCGCCTCCACCTCGGCCGAGGGATGGCCCAGGGTGAGCCGGACCAGGAAGCGGTCCAGCTGTGCATCCGGCAGGGGGTAGGTGCCGGCCAGGTCGAGCGGATTCTGGGTGGCGACGACGACGAACGGGCGGGGGAGCAGGTGCGTCGTCCCGTCCACCGTCACGTGCGCGTGGGCCATGGCCTCGAGCAGCGCCGACTGGGTGCGCGGCGGCGCGCGGTTGAGCTCGTCGGCGAGCACCAGCTCGTGGAAGAGCGGACCCGGGCGGAACTGGAACTCGCCACTGGACGGGGCGAAGACCTGCACCCCGGTGACGTCGGCCGGCATGAGGTCGGCGGTGAACTGGATGCGCGCCAGCCGCAGGCCGCAGACGCGGGCCAGCCCCTCGGCGAGCGTGGTCTTCCCCACGCCCGGCGCGTCCTCGAGCAGCAGGTGCCCTCCGGCGACGAGGGTGGTGAGCGCGAGCTCGACTGCGGGGCGCTTGCCGCGGACGACACGACAGAGCGCGTCGCTGGCGCGGGTCAGCAGCGCGTGTGCTGCGTTGGCGGCGAGGGGTGAGCGGGGGAGAGCGGGGGCAGTCACGTGGGCGAGGGGCAGTCTAGCCGTGCCGCTCGCTCACGCCTCTGCGGAGTGCTCGCTCTCCTCCGACCCCAGCCCGAAGTACCGGAACATCCGTGCCTGGTGTCGGCCGAGCCCCCTGAGGGACACGGGTCGGTCCCGGAGCGCACGGGTGAGTGCATCGACCGAGAGGTCGACGAAGGTGCGCACCTGGGAGAAGTCCACCGTCAGCGGTACGGGGGGCAGATCCCGGAGCGCGTCGATCACCGCCCGGGCGGTGCGGCCGTCGAGCGTGCCGGCGAGGCGGAGGACCAGCCGCTGGTCCACCTCCTCGAGCCGGATGTCCAGACCGTTCATGAGCACCTCGCGAGGGAGCATGCGCTCCCGCCGTCGGCAGTGGTGTGTCGGAGACGTGCCATCGCGTTACACGCGCGACAGAACGGCGCGCGAGCGTCGCCTGGCGGATGGAGTCACTGTGCTGTGGCTGTCGTTCCAGCCGTCCCCTGCGCCAGGGTGCGGCCATCGCCCGGCAGCGCGCGCCGGGCCTCGGCCTGGGCCTGCCGCTCGCGCAGACGCCGCCACTCGCCGAGCACGTCGCGCGGGTAGCCGACGACGAAGCGCTTGCGCGCTGCGGGGTTCCGCAGCACGCGGCGGGCGAACGCCGGGCCGCCGTTGTATGCGACCAGCGCCGCCTCTGCGGTGCCGAACTCGCGCAGGAGCGAGGCGAGGTATGCCGTCCCGAGCTCGATGTTGAGCTCGGCGTCGAACAGTGTCTGACGGTGACGGAGCGCAGTCCCGCGCTGCAGGGCGAGGAACGTCCCGGTGGTGGGCATCATCTGCATCAGGCCCATCGCACCCACGCCCGAGACCGCGTAGGCATCGAAGGCGCTCTCGGTCCGGATGACCGCCACCACCAGGAGCGGGTCCAGCCCGTTCGCCTCCGACTCGCGCACGATGGCGATGGCCACCCGCCGCTGCGCGCGCTCGGTCAGCGCCGAGCGCCGGAGGACGTCGGGGATCCCGAGCGCCGTGGCATCCGCGTACCAGCGCTCCTCGTCCTCGAGAACCCGCAGGCGATCCCGCATCCCCACGAGCTCCGCCTCGCGCTTGTCCAGCAGATCCTGGAGCTTCTGCACGTCACCCGGATCGCGCTGCTCGATCGCCCGGGTCGGAGCCTCGCTGGACCCCGCTCCGGCGCTGCTCACCAGACCCACGCTCAGTGCCACCACCAACGCTCTTGCCATCCCCATCCTCGCCGCCCGATGCCTGGACGCAGTACGCGAACGCGCGGGTCGCGCTGTAGCACCTGGCGTGCCACCCCTTGCTTGGACGTTCCGCGGGCTCACATCGTCCGGGCGACGACGTCCGCGCGCGGTCCCGTCGAAATTTCCGGGGCGGGGGTGCGCGCCGCCGGGGGTGGGGTGCGCCGCTGCGGCGCCGGAAGCCCGAGAAGCGCGAGCAGCGCGGGGAAGACCTCGGTCAGCGGCAGAGGCTCACGGTGGACGACGTGGGTCCGCTCCGGGGTGCGAATCCAGAGGAGCCCATCCGGGTGGTGCATCCCGCTCTTCACCCCTTCCACCTGGTAGAAGAGCTCGAAGAACGGCACGCGCGCGCCGGTGGGCGTGGAGATGCTGGCGTCCCTGCCGAGCGTGCCGTGGATCTTGCAACCGCAGAACAGGCCGGACCCATCACGGCGGATGACCAGCGCCGGCCGGTCACCCACCTGCATCGCCGCGAGCCGTCGCTCCGCCTCCACCGCCTCCGCCGTGGACTGGAGATAGACGTGGAACTCCTCGGCCATCACCGGGGCGACCCGGTGCGACGACGTCACCCCGGCGAAGGCCAGGAGCCGCTCGAAGTCGCGTGGCCGGTAGATGACCTTGCCCCCGCTCTCCTCGTAGGTGAGGCAGGGCTGCTGGGACAGCGCGGTGCACAGCACGAGCGCGGCGTCGTTGCCCGCGAACGCGAGGCACTCGCCGACCAGCCGGTCCATCTGCTGGTAGCCGAAGAGCACCGAGTCGGCCAGCGCGCGCTGCTCGTCGTCCGTCGGGCGCACCCGGAACAGACCCGGCTCGAGGTTGCGCCAGTAGAAGTGCTGGAAGTGGGCGGTGCTGTTCAGGAAGAAGGTCGAGAAGGCGGGGCGTTCGCGCTGCCAGTGCCAGCGGAACAGGTCGAACTGCAGCCGGTCGAGGAGCACCGCCCGGCGCCAGCGCGCCCGCGGCTCCAGCCGCTCCCGGGTGAGCTGGCGCACGATGGCCCACGCCGTCGCTGCCGACAGGCCGTGGCGCGCCATGAAGGTCACGAAGCGCAGCCGGTCGGCGTGGGTCACGGGGATCTGATCGTTCGTGTATTCCAGCACGTGCTGTCGGACGAACTCGAAGTAGGGGAGGAGCTCGGCGGGCTGGGGAGGGACGTGTGTCGTCCAGGGATCCGGCAGCATCCAGCCCTGGAAGCCAGGCTTCGCCGCGACGTTCATGCTTCCGCAGATCCACGACCGGAGGCCGGCCCGCGAGGCGAGATCCCAGATGCGCGGCGCGGCCGAGGTGTGGCCCTCGTCCAGGTTGAAGACCCCGTGCTCGTGGTAGCTCTCGCCGGAGTGAACGGTGATCCACTGGATCCACGGCTCGAGAAACGGCGGGCGCTCCTCCGTCTCGGTCACCCACACCCGGGCCTCGTCGTGCAGCCGGCGGAAGTTCGGCAAGTGCCCGGCATCGATGAAGCGCCGCATGAGGACCGGACTCAGCTCGTTGAACTCCAGGACGATGACCGGCCGCTCTGTCTGCATGCCCCCAACGTGGTGACGGCACCGGAGGCGCTCCACTGCGCACGCGCGCTCCGGCATCGACTCCCGGACACTTGGGAGCCGCCGCGGGACACGCACCCGCCCCCGGGGACTGTTCGCCGGGCCGCCGCCGTCCCACGATGGGAGCGTGCTTTGGACCAACGGCTGCATCCTCCTGATGCTCTGGGCGCTCGGTTACGTGGCGGGAGGCACGGTGGGCCAGTGGGTTCATCTCCTGCTCGGGCTCGCACTCCTGCACTTCGCGCTCGCGCTGCTCAAGGCGGGCCGCCACCTCCCTCGCACGCGCGGGCGCTGGGCGAGCCCCCCGCGGCGCTGAACCGCTCCCGCGGTCTCCGCGCGCTCGGGCGCGCGCTTCCCCTCGGGCTCGCGCTCGCGCTGCTGACCGCCGCCGACGCCGGTCCGCCCCCGCTGCTCGAGGAGCTCCCCCCGGGAGCGCCGGCGGGCCCGCTGGTGCCTGCCCCGAGCGCCCCGCTGATCCGGCGGGTCAAGGTGGATCCCCGCCGGCTCGATGCCGAGCTCCGGGCGGTCGCCAGCGACGCGGCCCGGTCCGGGGCCCGGGTGCTGGTCGAGCTCGGCGCACCGTGGTGCGAGCCCTGCCGCGCGCTCGACGCGGCGTTCGCCCGGGAGAGCAACCGCGCCGTGCTCGCCGGCTGGTGGCTGGTCGAGGTGGACGTGGATGCGCTGCCCTCCGGCCCCGTCCTCGGCCGGGCGATGCACACGGTCCCGGCCCTGGTGCGGCTCGGCACCTCGGGCCGCCCTGCGGCGTGGCTCCAGGGCTCTGCGCTTCCCACCGACAGCGCCCCCGGACTGGACGCGGCGCTCCGCCGGTTCCTCGCGGCTTGACGCCCCCCGGCAAGCTGTTATGTAGGCCCGCTTCCCGGCCACCCCCTCCCGAGAGGAAGGCGGCGCCTGGTCCGGGTGGACGTACCAGCGAGGAGCAGCGACCGTGAAGGGCTTGATCGGCAAGAAAATCGGGATGACCCAGGTCTTCGACGCGGACGGAAACCTCGTCCCGGTGACGGTCATCGACGCCTCCACCTGCACGGTCGTGGGCAAGCGGACCCCGGAGCGCGACCAGTACTCTGCGGTGACGCTCGGATACGGGCAGGCCAAGGAGAAGCGTCTGACTGGCGCGCAGAAGGGCGCCTTCAAGAAGGCCGGCGTCGAGCCGCGCCGGTTCCTCAAGGAGTTCCGCGTCACCCCGGACGAGGCCACCGGCTTCAACGTGGGCGAGGCGGTGAGCGTGGGCCTCTTCGAGAAGGGCCAGCTCGTCGACGTCACCGGCGTCACCAAGGGCCGGGGCTTCCAGGGTGTCATGAAGCGCTGGAACTTCCGCGGCTTCGGACAGACCCACGGAACCCACGAGTATCGCCGTCACCCCGGCGCCATCGGTCAGCGCAAGACGCCGGGCCGCGTCTACCCCAACAAGAAGATGCCGGGGCACTACGGCGTCGAGCAGGTCACCACCCAGAACCTCACCGTGGTGGACGTGGACGCCGAGAAGAACCTCCTGCTGGTGAAGGGCGCGGTCCCGGGCCACAGCGACGGCATCGTCTTCGTGCGTCCGTCGGTGAAGGTCGCCCTGCGCGCCGGCCACGCCGGCAAGAAGTAGCCCCCGAGGAGCACCGCCCGGGCGTGAACGTCTGGACGCGAGCATTGCTCGCCCGTCCAATGACGACCATCGGGCGATCCGACGTGAACTCCGGCTGACAACCCGTTGGCAGCGGCCGGGGGACGGGCCAGCTTGGCGGCCTACGTGTCCACCCTTCGAGTGCTTGCCCTCGCCGGGCTGGCGGCCGTCCTGGCGCCCGTCCGTGCCCACGCCAGCCCCGAGCCTCCGGTGCAGCCCCGCCTGTACCCGGTGGGGGGCCGCTTCTCGCTCACCGCGACGGTGGGGCTGAGCCTCTTCGACACGCTGACCCACACCGCGACGCTGGACGTCCGCGCCGGCTGGGACTTCAACGACTGGCTCGGTCTGGACGTCGCGGTCACCGGGGCCGTGTCCGGCCACACTGCCCTCGCTGAACGGATCGGCCAGCACCTGCTGCAGCAGACGCCCCCCGAGGGCTCGGTCGACGACCTGTCGGACCTCTGGCAGCTGAAGGTGATGGTGCTGGCCGGCGTGCGGCTCGCGCCGATCTACGGAAAGTTCAACCTCGGCTCGGACCTGCCCATCCGGTACCAGGGCTACCTCTGGCTCGGCGGCGGCGCGGCGTGGCTGGACCGGACCTCGGTGGTGGTGTGCCGTGACGTGACGTCGCGCGAGGAGGGGACGTGCGGCGACTGGCTCACCGAGAGCCGGGTGGCCCCCGTGGTGTCAGCCGCGCTCGGCTTCCGCCTCTTCACCGGGGTGCACGGCGCAGTGGTGCTCGAGCTCCGCAGCGTCGTCTGGAAGGACGACTACCTGGTCGGCGTGGACCGGGCCATCGCCGAATCCGGCGGCCCCACCGGGCAGCGCGCCTCGAGCCCCGGCTTCACCAACACCGTGCTCGTGCAGCTCGGGTACGCCTACTTCTTCTGAGGAACCGCGCTCTGCCATGACCGTCCTCGGAGCCCTCGTCCTCGCTGCCTCGCTCGGTGCCGCGCCCGACCCGGCGGTGGATCCGCTCACCGCGAGCCCCGACGTGCAGTTCCGGGTCATCGAGCCCAAGCCGTTTCCGGACGCCCTCCGGCACGAGCTGGTTCTCTACCCCTTCGTGCCGCAGGTCGGTTCGACGTTCACCACCCAGTGGCTGACCAGCGTGGCCTACGTGTTTCACGCGACGGAGTGGCTCGGGCTGCGCATCCAGCCCTTCTGGGTCTGGCACGCCGAGCGCTCGAAGTTCGGCAGCGAGCTGCTCTCGCGCGTGCGACAGGACTCCGCCGCCGCCAGCTCGGTGATGCTCCAGTGGGGAGCGGTGGCCGCTCCGGAGTGGACGCCGATCCGGGGGAAGTTCGCCGCGTTCGGAGGGACGGTGCGCTACGGGTTCGTGCTCTTCGCGGGCGCAGGCGCGGCCAGCACGCAGATCGAGCTCAAGACCGCCGACGCGCTCGGGCCAGCGACATACGGGAGCACCGGGGTGCGCATGGTGGTGACGGGAGGTGCCGGGTTCCGGGTGCAGCTCGGGGACCGCTTCACCGTCCGCCTCGAGGTCCAGGACCTCATCCACTGGGGCAGCGTCACCCGCATCAACGGATGCAACTCCGCCGAGCTGCAGACGCTCGAGGACCAGCACACCGCCGGGCAGGTCACCGGGGCCGGGGTGGGCGCGCAGTGCAACGTCGACCGGTTCCGGGGGATGCAGGGCAGCTACGACCGGAGCAACGACATCGGCATCGCCCAGGCGAAGGCGAGCGAGGGCGGCACGGACACCCTCAACGTGGTCGGCGTGTACTTCGGAATCGGGGTGCAGCTGTGAGGCGGCTCCTCCTGGGGCTCGCGCTGCTCGGCTGCGCCCGGGGCGGGCCACCGCCTGATCTGCTCGCCGCCGCCCGGGCCCCTGCGGCGACACCGTCGGAGGCGCTCTCGCTGGGCCAGGCCCTCCAGGCCGCGCACCTCGACGCCGCGTCGCTCGGGCCGCTGCGGATCGCCGGTGCCGTTTCCGGGCCCGCGCAGGCGCCGGCCATCGAGGCGCTGCTCGGAGCGCAGGAGCGGCTCGACGAGCAGCTCCTGGTCCCGGCCTTCCTCCTGGCGCACCCGGACGCGCAGCCGGCGACCCCCGGAGCGCAGGAGCGAGCGCTCCTGCTCCGTGGGCTCGAGGCCCAGCGCACCGGAGCGCTCGACGAGGCCGAGGCGCTCCTGCGGCGGATCCCACCGGCGTCGCCGCTCGCCCCGCGCGCCCGGTACGCGCTGGGCATCGTGCTCTCCGACCCGCGGCGTCCGGGAGGCGCCCGGATGCAGGCGGCGCTCGACGAGCTGCAGGCGGTGCTCGGGTACGGTGGGGGAGGGCGTGAGGGCGCAGAGACCCGCGCGCTCGCCCAGATCGCCATCGCCCGGGTGCTGTACGGGCTGCGGCAGGACGGGGCCTCGGCGGCGGCGTACGACCGCGTCCCGCGCGACTCCCGTGTCTGGCCCGAGTCGCTCTTCGAGCGGGGGTACCCGCGGTTTCGCGCCGGCGACGACGGCGGAGCGCTCGGGACGGTGCACGCCACCCGTGCGCCACAGCTCCGGAGCAGCTTCCTCCCGGAGGCGCGCATCCTCGAGGCCACCGTGCTCTTCCACGCCTGCCTCTATGGGGAGACCCGGAGCGTCCTCGACGGCTTCACCGCAGGCTATCGCCCGCTGTCGGATCGGCTGGCCCTGCTGGTGGACCGGCGGCCCTCGGCGGGCGAGGAGGTGGCGTTGCTGGCCGACGAGAGCCAGCGGGCGACACTGGGGGAGGGCCTCGGGTCGTCGCTCCTGGCCGAGCCGCGCATCGCGGCCGGTCTCCGGCTCCTCCGCGCCCTGGATTCGGAGCGGGCACGCCTCGGCGCGGCCGGGCCGGGCCCGGCGCTCGAGTCGCTGGACCGGGTCCGCGTCGAGGCGGACCAGGCGACGGCACAGAGCATCCACGCCCGCCTCGCGGACGTCTCCGCCTCGCTCCGCGATCTCCTGGAGCAGGCGGACGTGCTGCGCTTCGAGATGACGAAGGGAGAGAAGGAGCTGCTCGACGCGGACGTGGACCAGCGCAAGCTCCTCGCCTCCCGTCCGCTTCCACCGCTCCCGTCCGGCGGCCCGGCCGACGAGCTGTGGCGTGTGGACGGAGAATGGTGGGCTGACGAGATCGGCTTCGCGCGGGCGACGCTGCGGAACGGTTGCCCGGCCCGGCAGGCCACACCGAGCGTTCGCTGAAACACGTTCGGAGCGGGTGGGACGGTCTTCTCGGGTCGGAGCGCCGGGCCTACCTTGTTGCGGTGGGTCCGTGAGACCTGCGTCGGCTGCGAACCGGGTGGGACGGAGGCGAGGGTGACGGCGGTGGCGTGGCGTGGGAC
>JADGQZ010000347.1 GCA_017881345.1 Myxococcaceae bacterium
CCCGGCGCGAAGGTGGTGAAGGCCTACAACACGGTGGGCTCGCCGCTGATGGTGGACCCCTCCTTCCAGGGCGGGCTGAAGGGCGACATGTTCATCGCCGGCGACGATGCCGACGCGAAGTCGAAGGTGGCGGACATCATCCGCGGCTTCGGCTGGGACGTGGTGGACGTCGGGCCACTGGCGATGTCGCGACACCTCGAGCCCATGTGCATCGTCTGGGTCAACGTGGGCCTCTCGACCGGGAAATGGAACCACGCCTTCAAGTTGATCCGCACCTGAACGGCGCCGTCCTGGAGCGTCCAGCGCTCGACACGCCGGCACATCCATGAGCCCGCCTGACCTCGATGGCCCGCCGGAGCCCGTCAGCCGGCGCGAGTTCCGGACCGTCATGGCCGGGCTCCTGCTGGTGCTCACGCTGGCATCGCTGGACCAGAACATCGTCGCCACCGCGCTCCCGGGCATCGTCAGCGAGCTCGGAGGGCTGGCCCACCTCTCGTGGGTGGTGACGGCCTTCCTGGTCGCCTCCACGGCCACGACGCCGCTCTACGGGAAGCTGAGCGACAGCTACGGGCGCCGGGCGATGTTCTTCGTCGCGGTGGGCGTGTTCCTCGCCGGCTCGGCGCTCTGCGGGCTGTCGCAGGACATGGGGCAGCTCATCGCCTTCCGGGCGGTGCAGGGGCTGGGGGCCGGGGGCCTCATCACCCTCGCCCAGACGACGGTGGGAGACCTGCTCGCGCCGAGGGAGCGGGGGCGCTACCAGGGCCTCTTCACCGCGGTGTTCGCTGCCTGCAGCGTGGCCGGCCCGCTGCTCGGCGGATTCATCACCGATGCGCTCTCGTGGCGGTGGATCTTCTACATCAACCTCCCGGTGGGGGCGCTGGCGCTCGGGCTCATCGCGGTGGCCCTCCGACGGCCGAACCGGGTGGTCCGGCACCAGATCGACGTCGCGGGCGCCGCACTGATGGTCGGCGGGACGACCGCCACCATCCTGGTGCTCACCCTCGATGCCTCGCGCGAGGCGTGGAGCCATCCGGCGACGTGGATCGAGGCCGGAGCCGCGGTCATCTGCTTCGGGCTCCTGGTGCTGCGGGAACGGCGCGCCGCCGAGCCCATTCTCCCCCCACGTCTCTTCCGGGATCGAGTCTTCGTCGTCGGAGCGACCGTGGTGGGGCTCACCGCCGTCGCGCTCTTCGGCGCGGTGATCTTCCTCCCGCTGTTCTTCCAGCTCGTGCTCGGTGCCGGTGCGTCCCGGGCTGGCCTGATGCTCTCGCCCCTGATGGGCGGCGTCATCGTCGCCTCGGTGGTGGGCGGGCGGCTCGTCTCGCGGACCGGGAGGTACAAGTTCCTCCCGGTCACCGGGCTGAGCGTGGCCTGCGCGTCGTTCCTCCTCCTGGCGTGGCTCTCCCGGTCTCGCGCGTCCGTGCTGCCGCTCGAGCTCGCGCTGGTGGGGCTCGGCCTCGGGCTGGGGCTGGTGATGCCCAACCTGACCACGGCGATCCAGAACGCGGTCCCACCGGAGGACCTCGGCGTGGCGACCTCGGCGGCGTCCTTCTTCCGCTCGCTGGGCGGCGCGCTGGGGGTGGCACTGTCCGGAGCGTGGATGACGGCGCGGCTCCACCGGCTGCTCCCACCGGGAGGGGCCGGCATCGGCGAGGCCGCGGTGGACCGGAGCATCGCCGCCATCTCGGCGCTCCCGGAGGCACAGCGTGCGCTGGTGGTGCATGCCTATCGCCAGGCGATCGGCTCGACGTTCCTCCTCGGCGCCGGGGTGGCTGCGCTGGGGTTGCTCATCGTGCTCGCCCTGCCCGAGCGGCCGCTCCGCAGTGCCGCCATCCGGGCCCAGGCGGACGCCGAGGTCGAAGCGGCCTGAGGGGAGGAGCGCCTGGCGGCTTCGTCTTGCCGGATCGCTGCAGCCTCTCTCCGGTCGGCCGGCACCATGCTACCCCCCGTCCAGGAGCGAGCCGTCGACTCGCCGTCGACCGAGGAGGGTCCGAGATGCGTCCCGTGGCTGGAACGTTGCTGCTGGTGCTGAGCCTCGTCGGCTCCGCCTGTGCCGCGACGGGCGACGCCTCGGCCGAGGCGCTGGTGAAGCGGCTGGGAGGAACGGTCGAGCGCGATCCGGATCGGAGCGGTCAGCCGATCGTGCGCATCGACCTCCACGGGACGGCGGTCCGGGACGACGACCTCGCGATGCTGGGCAAGGTGCGGACGCTCCGCCACCTCGACCTGAGGAAGACCGGGGTCGGGGACGCCGGTCTCGAGCATCTGCGGGCTCTGGGCGCGCTCGAGACCTTGAACCTGTTCCGGACCGGAGTCGGCGACGTCGGGCTCCGGAACCTCTCCGGCCTCTCGTCCCTGCAGACCCTCCTCCTCGGAGGCACGAAGGTCACCGACGAGGGGCTGGTTCACCTCCGCTCGCTGAAGCGGCTTCGAAAGCTGAGCATCTTCGATACCTCGGTCACCGACGCCGGGATCCGGCACGTCGCCGAGCTTCCCGCGCTGGAGGTGCTGCTCGTCGGGCGCTCTGGCGTGACGCCGGAGGGTCAGTCGTCCCTTCGTGCCCGCCGCCCCGGGATCAGCTTCGACGAGCCGACGTGACCCTGCCTCCGGCGCGCGTCGTCGAGCCACTCCCTCAGGGCGCGTTCGGACCGAAGTCGAAGAGGAACAGCGTGTCGCCGCGCCGGCGGAAATGGAAGGCGAAGGTCTTGCCGTCGGGCGTCACCAGCGCCTTGGTGATCCGGGGGACTCCGGTGAGATCGCCCGGTGCGAGCACCCCGAATCGATTCACCTGGCGGCTCCGGGGATCGAAGCGCACCACCGGAGAGGGGAGGGCATTACGCTCGTTGAGCAGCAGGCTTCCGTCCTTCAACCAGCCGACGACCTCGAACTTCGACCCCACCTCGGTGAGCCGGTCCGGGGTGCCAGTGTCGACCGGGAAGAGGGTCGGCATCCCGTCGGAGTCGTTCTTCGCGACCCAGTGCTGGTCGGGGGACGCGGCGATCCGAAAGCCAGCGATCAGCGGGGGCGAGATGGGTCTGGAGGCGCCGGTCTCGAGGTCCAGCACCCGGACCCGGGGCCCCTCGTCGCCTTGCGCTGCGAGCAGCGCCGCCCTCTTTCCATCCGGAAAGAAGCTCGCGACGAAGACCCGGCTCAGCCCCGTGGTGAGCATCCTCGGTTCCCCGGGCCCGGTGGGCAGGAGCACCAGAGGGTCGCTGGTGTCCGATGTCCCGCGGGTGACCAGGGCCCAGGCCCCGTCCGGCGAGAGCGCCAGCGCCCGACCGATGCCCAACTGGACCGGCGCAGGCTGGTCCAGGTTGCGGAGCACGACGAGGAGGTTCGGGGACGCCGCCACCCCGGACTCGAAGGAGAGAATCTTCTTCCCGTCGTCCGACAGGCCGGACACGCTCGCCCAGTCGAGCCATTCCACGGACTGCGGTGGGCCGCCGGGCCGGGTGACCACCAGCTCCTGTCGCCAGTCGCGCTGGCTGACCAGGAGTCGCCCCTCGCGATTGATGTCCTGGATCATGACGTTCCCCGTTCCCCGGTACAGCAGGCGAGGCTTCTGTCCGCTCCGCGCCACCCACAGCGCGGCGAGCTCCGACGGGCTGGCGGCGCCGACCACGACCTCGGTCCCAGTGGGGTTCCACGCCACGCCGAAGGCGTCGTCGTAGAGCGGGCCCCAGATCTCCGAACGTCCGTCCTTGCCCACGACAGTGACCCGTCCCGCGCTGTCGCCAGGGCGAGGATGGTCGAGGAAGGCGATCCGATCGCCCGCTGGCGAGATCCGGGGGTCGCTCACGAAGCCCGTCGAGCGGAAGACCGGGTGGCCGAGAGGGAACTCGAGCGTGGTCCCCTCGTCTCCCGACCGCACCACCGCCAGGTTCACTCCGTCAGGCGCCCAGTCGGCATGGAACACGTCGGTGGCGAGCTCCCGCGGAGTGCCCCCGAGCTGCGGGACCACGGCCAGTGTCCCCCGGAGCCCGAAGCCAGCCTGGAACTGGGGACGGATGAGCACCGCGAGCTCGCCCGCACCGGACACGGCGAGGAGCTGGGCCTCCCCGATGCCCAGACCGCGGGTGACGCGCGAATCGACGGTGGTGGTGTACAGCTCGGGCATGCCGCCGCTCCAGGCCGCGCTGAAGTGCACCGTCCTTCCGTCGGGCGCGAAGCGCGCCGAGTAGATGGAACCACGCTGGAAGGTGATCTCCCGGATCCGGGGCTGTGCGACCGTCTGGCGAGCTCCCCGGCCGGCGACATAGCTGCCGACCGCCAGGACCAGGGCCAGGGCCGCCCATCCCAGGAGCAACAGTTCCCGCCTTCGCCTCCGGCCGAGGGGCGGGAGCGGTTCCCGTGGTGTGGCCGTGCCGGTCCCCCGGAGGGCCTCGAGGCTGAAAGCCACGTCGCGTGCCGACTGGAAACGCTGCTCGGGGTCCTTGGCCAGGCAACGCTGGACGACCTGGGCCACTCCCGGAGGAACGGAAGGCGGGAGCGGGCCGGGCTCGTCGTGGAGGATGGAGTAGCCGCTCTCGACGATGGACCCGGCCTTGAAGACTCGCGTCCCGGAGAGCAGCTCATGGAGGATGATCCCCAGCGAGAAGATGTCGCTCCGCGCATCGACCTGCTCGCCCCGCACCTGCTCGGGCGACATGTATCCGGGAGTGCCCAAGACGGCGCCGGTGCGCGTCGCCGAGCCTGCCGGGCTGACGGTGGGGTCGAGCAACCCTCGGGAGTCGGTGACCCTCGGGGTGGCCTTGGCGATGCCGAAGTCGAGCAGCTTCACCTGGCCGGTCCGGGTGATGAAGACGTTCTCCGGCTTGAGATCCCGGTGGACGATGCCGAGCCCGTGAGCCGCGGCGAGGGCGTGGGCCACCTGGCCCGCCCATTCCAGGGCCTGGCCGACCGGGACGGGACCCCGCGCGAGCCGCTCGCGGAGCGTCTCGCCCTGCAGCAGCTCGGTCACCACGTAGGGGGCGCCATCGTGGACCCCGATGTCGTGCACCGCGACGATGTTGGGATGGTTGAGGGAGCCCGCGAGACGCGCTTCCTGCTCCAGGCGGCTCAGGAACCCCGCGTCGGCGGCCAGCGATTCGCCGACGACCTTGATCGCCACCTCGCGCTGGAGCCGGCTGTCCCGCGCCCGGTACACCTCGGACATTCCCCCGGAGCCGAGCGTGCCGAGCACCTCGTAGGGTCCGAGCCGGGTCCCTGCAGTCAGTCGCACCGGCCTACCTTATCCGTCCCGGGTGCCTGGTGTGGCTTCGGCGGGCTCAGGCCGGCTGGACGCGCGCTCCGGTGCGACCCTGGAGCTCGTCGACGGCGAGGGCCACCGAGGTTCCACGGCCAAAGTCGCCGACCAGGGTCTTCAGTCCCTCGGCGCGGAGGATGTCGCGCACCGACGCGCGCGCATCGACGAGGCGCAGCCCTGTCCCTGCCGCCGTCAGCTCAGAGTGAAGCGTCGCCAGCATGCGCGCCCCGGCCAGGTCGACCGTGGGCGAGGTCGAGAGGTCGAAGACGACGAGCGCCGGCGGCTCCGGGGCAGCGTGAAGCTTCTCCCGGAGGCTGTCGTGCACGTGCTCGACGTTGAAGTAGACCAGGGACGCCTCGACGCGGACCACCAGGACCCCGGGGACGGGCTCGTTGTCGGGGTGGCGCTCCATGTCCGAGTAATCGCGCGTGCCGGGAATGCGGCCGAGGAACGCGACGTGCGGCCTGGCGACCCGCTTGATCAGCAGGAGCAGCGACACCAGCACCGCCACGATGACGCCCCGGAGGATGCCGAGCAGCAGGACCGCGGCGAAGGCGACCATCGAGATCGCGAACTCGAACCGGCTCACCCGCCAGACGTGGCGCAGCTCCTTGACGTTGATCAGCCCCTTCACTGCCACCAGCACGATGGCGGCGAGCACCACGGTGGGCAGGTTGGCCAGCAGCCCCGTCAGGTAGAGCAGGCACAGACCGATGGTAAGCGAGGCGAAGACCAGCGCCAGCGGCGTCCTCG
Organism: Myxococcaceae bacterium; assembly: GCA_017881345.1. Classification (GTDB taxonomy): domain Bacteria; phylum Myxococcota; class Myxococcia; order Myxococcales; family Myxococcaceae; genus RPRB01. The sequence continues at coordinate 5,999 of JADGQZ010000347.1, forward strand.
CGCCGGCCTTGTCGTTGACCGAGGACTGCGAGAGGCCGCCCGCGACCGGGTAGCCCTGGAAGAGGCCGGCGGCGAGATTGGCCGCGCCGAGCCCGAGCAGCTCCTGCCGGGGGTCGACCTCCTGACCATGCGCCTGGGCCAGAGCGCGCGCCGCCGAGACGCTCTCCACGTAGGCCAGGAGGAAGCAGGCAAAGGCGAGCGAGAGGACTCCGTCCACGTCGTGCACCCGGAGTCCCGGCGGCTGGAAGTCGGGCAGGCCTCGGGGCAGCGCGCCGACCACCTTGAAGCCGAGCGTTCCGAGCGACGTCACCGACAGCACGACGATCGAGGCCACCACCACCAGGAGCGCCACCGGACGGCCCGGGAGAAACTTCTCCCCCAGGAGCAGCAGGGCGATCGCGACGAGACCGAAGGCCAGCACCGCGAGGTTGGTGTCGGGCAGCTGCCTGGCCAGGATGACGATGCGCTCGAAGAAGTTCTCACCGCCGCCCTTGACCCCGAACAGCTTCGGCAGCTGGGTCATGGCGATGGTCAGCGCCGCTCCGGCCTTGAAGCCGAGCAGGATCGTCTCGCTGATGAAGTTCACCAGCGAGCTGAGCCGGAGGAGCCACGCCACCAGGCAGATGGCCGCGACGACCAGCGCGGTCAAGGCGGCGATGGCGGCCCAGCGCGACGGGTCGCCCTCGGCCATGCCGGCGACGGTGGCGCCGACCAGCAACGAGATCGCCGAGGTGGGGCCGATCGCCAGCTGACGCGACGACCCGAAGAGGGCATAGAAGAGCCCGCCGGCCAGATAACAGTAGATGCCGTATTGCGGTGGGAGCCCGGCGAGCGAGGCGTAGGCAAGCGAGACCGGGATGGCGTACGCAGCGAGCGTCACGCCGGCGATCGCGTCCTTGCCCAGCCAGGCGGGGCGGTACGCCGGCACCCACTGCGCCGGGGGAAAGGCTGCACGCCATCCGCGGACCGGTGCCCGGGCCCGCAGGTCGCTCGCCGGTGCTGGAGCGGTCATCGGTGCGTCCTCGCTGCGAGCTTCGGTCAAATGGCTCCGCCCGGCACTCGGGACGGAGTAAGCCCTTGGTCGGATAGCGGCCCGAGCGGGTCGTCAGCACCTTTCCTGAGGCACCTCCAAGGACTCGATGACCCTCGCTGGATCGCTCCTGCTCCTCGCGCTTCACGTCGACCCGACCACTGACCCGGCGGACGTCGCACCGGCCGCCTCGACGTCCTTCCTGACCGAGGACCCCGCACTGGCGCCGCTCCTCGGCGCACTCGCGGCCGAGCAGGGGCCCGATCGGCTCTGGTACTGGGGATTCAGCGGCGGTCTCGCCGGCGTGGCGCTTGGACAGTCGATCGTGGTCGCCACCACAAGCAACAGAGGGACCCAGATCAACGGCTACGTCAACATCCCGGCGAGCGCGCTCGGGGCCATCGCCGTCCTCCTCGACCCGCCAGCGGCCGCCTACGGCCTCGACGATGTCCGCGCCATGCCCGAGCTGACCCCCGCGCAGCGGGAGGCCAAGGCGGCTGCGCTCCAGGCTCTCTTCAGGCGGTCCGTGGAGCAGGAACGCTTCTACCGTTCGGCGCTGAACCACGTGATCGGGCTCACGGTGAACGCCGGCCTCGCGGCGCTGCTCTACTTCGGGTTCAAGCTCGGAGGCCGGGCGCTGCTCACCCTCGTCGGCGGCACCCTGGAGTGGGAGGCGCAGATCTTCACCCGGCCCAACCACGCCCTGGACCTGGCGAAGGCCCAGGCGCATCCCGGGAGCGGTCTCCAGGGGCTCCACATCGTGCCGCTCCCGAACGGTCTGGCCCTCGCCGGTTCGTTCTGATCCTGGGCACCCGGGCCAGCCGGGCGTTCACGCCGTAGACCGCAGGGGTCGCAGCATGGCCAAGCCAGCGCTCGTCACGTCTACTTGATCTGACCGCGGATCTCGCCCGGCTTGCAGGCTGCAGTGTGGACGTTCACGTAGGTGCTGCCGGCCTCGAGGGCAACGACGAACGCCGCCCAGTCCGGTGGGGCGCCCGCGGCCGGGACGTAGTCCGCGCTGGTGAAGGTCTTGCTGAACGGTGAGGTGAGCGGAGGAGCGAAGGGGAGGACCACCGGCCCCGCGACGCCCGCCGCTCCGAAGTGAATGTGCGAGCTGGTCGCGTCGCCGGACAACCCGCTGTAGCTCACCGTCGCCGCGATCGACGAGCGGTCCGGGGCGACGACGATCGTTGCCGTGCCCGCCGCTCCCGCTCCGGCGCCCGGGCAAGGCGATGGCTCGGCGCCTGGGTTCAGCACCACCTCGTACGTCTTCGGGGCCGGCGCGGTCGCCGCGGCCTTCTCGGTCGCGCAACCCACCAGTGCGATCCAGCTCAGAGAGGCAATTGCAGTTGCAGTCTTCATGGGTTTCCTCCGGGTTTCGGCGCAGGGTACCTCAGAGCTGACTCCTGCAAGGGTAGGCCAGCCAGTGCCGGAGCGTGGTGTACACCTCGGCCCGGTTGAGCAGCTCGAAGTGGCTCATCCCGTAGCCGATCCACTGGTGGGTCTCGGGGAACGCCAGGGTCAGCTCCGGCTTGCGGTGTCGGCCGAGCGCGCTGTCCACCGAGACCAGGCCGTCGCCGGCGAGCTTGGCCCGGGGGCCGGGCGCCGTGCTCGCGGCGATCGCGTAGCACTCCACACCGTCGGGGAGCTTCAGGTTCCTCCGCGGGTCGCCGTGGTGCGCGAACCGCTCGCGGCCTTCCCAGTGCTCGTCCAGGACGAGGCCGAAGCGCATGTCGGTGACGCCGGCGCTGCGAATCTTCCCCAGCCGCGCCAGCGGAGCGCTGTACCGGCTCACGCCGAGCAGCAGGTCGATCCAGTTGCCGCCGCGCTCGAGCGGCGCGCCGTGGTGGGGCGAGCCAAGGCAGACCAGCTTGGCCAGCCTCGGCCGCCAGTGGTGTGCCGCCACCTCGCCGTAGTGGCAAGCGCTGCGCGCCACCAGCCCGCCCATGCTGTGGCCGACGATCACCAGCTCCTCGAGCAGCGTCGCGAAGGCGCGCCCGTTGGTCGAGATGTGCAGGCCGCTGTTGTAGAGGAGATAGACCGGCGTGTAGCCGAGGTCGCGTGCAAGCGAGGCGCCATGGTCGTGCCCCAGCCGGAGCCACCTCCGGTCGTTCAGGCAGGAGCCATGGACGAGGACGAGCAGCTTCCCGCCGGCCTCCGGAAGGAGCGCGCGGAGCGCCCGCCGCTCCAGCTGCAATGGGTGGCCGCCCTGGCGCAGCTGCATCTGGATCGCGAGCGGGTTGCCCGTGGCGGCCAGGTAGTCACCGAGCACCCCGTTGAGCACGGCGAGCACCGCTTCTCGCTCGGACCCGGCCGCGCCGTCGCGGACCAGCGGTGCGAGCTGTGCCAGAGCGCGGTCGATGCTGGTTCCCACCAGCTTCGTCACCCCGCGGATGCTCCCGTAGACCAGGCTGGTGAGGGCGCGGGTCGGCTTCTCCAGTGGCCGGCCGAGGACCGCTGGCCCGGCACCGATGGTCAGGTGCATGGCCTCGACCAGATCGGTGACGCTCCGGGTCGCCTCGATCGCCAGGCGGCTCGCCCCACGCAGATCGTCGAGGTGGTTGCGCGTCGTCTTCGCGACCGCGTCGCCACCTCGCATCGACCCGCGTGCACTCGGTTTCACCGCGACCCTCCCCGGGGATGAGCGACATCTACCAGCACCCGCGCCGGAGGACGAGGAAGGGGACCCGGTGTGAATGGCTCGCTGCCGTGGCAAGGAGTCACGCACCGTGACGGTGCGAGCCTGGGGCTGCTACCTTGCACGCGTGCGTCTCGCGGTCTCGTTGACCTGCGCCCTCGGGACGGCCCTCGCCCTCGGCTGCAGCAAGGCGGAGCCCGAGAGGCCCCCCGCCGGCAAGGCCGCAGACACCGGCAGCGAGGCCGATGATCAATCGCGGTTCGATCGCCAGCGCCGGCCCGAGGTGATCGTCGAGATGCTCGGCCTGAAACCGGGCATGACGGTCGCCGACATCGGCGCCGGCACCGGGTTGCTCACCGTGCACCTCGTGGCCGCGGTCGCGCCCGGCGGGCACGTGGTGGCCACCGACATCGACGGGTCGGTGCTCGACCACCTGCGCGCCCGGATGAACGCGGCCGGTTACGACCGCCTGGTCGAGCGACGGGTGGTGAAGCCCACGGATCCCGGTCTCGAGCCTGCCCGCTACGACGCCATTCTCCTGGCCCGGGTGGATCACTACTTCGGGGATCGCGTGGGGTGGCTCTCCAGGGCTCGCCTGGCCCTGGTGAAGGGGGGTAAGCTGGCAATCTCCAATCGGGTTCACCACCGGGCCGCAGCGATGCACGCGGCCGCCGCCGCCGGGTTCGAGCTGGTCAGCGAGACCGGCGCCATCCCCGGAGAGTTCGTCGCCGTCTTCGAGGTGAAGCCATGAAGCATGCCCTCTTCCTCGCCGCCGCGTCTCTCCTCGCCGCCGGCTGTTCGGACACCGCGTCCCCAGCGAATCCGACCCGCCTCTGGCTGGCGCTCGACGGCAGCGAGGTGCAGGTCAAGCTGGTCAGCTCCGAACCCGCTCCCTATTGAGCGCCGGGGGTGGGGGCCGGGAGCTCCCAGGAAGCCGAGTTCACGCTCGTCGCCGACATCCCGGCGGGCACGTGGAGACTGGTCGCCGATTGCTTCGTGCTCGAGTCGGTCGACATGCAGTTCGAGATCTTCCAGCGGAAGGCAGCCGGTGGAGACGTGCCGATCGTCAGGTGGGATCACCACTTCGATCCCTCGGGAAGTCCCACCGTCGTCCAGGCCTACGAGGTCACCGCCGCCGGCCCACGCGTCGCCGTGGCCAAGGGGGACCAGCTGATCTTCCGCTACACCGGGACCAACTCAACCCAGCCCACGTCGTGGTTCCCCGACGGTGAAGGCGCAAATTACGGCGGGCGCATCCCGTACGTCGACCTCCCGCACTGAACGTCGGCGTCTCCCGCGCCTCCGACGCCCACCCGGGTTGCACGTCGTCTTCGTCGCCACAGTCGCCTCCGGGGCCGCTTTGCCCGCCGGATCGAAATCTTCGCGTGGCGTCGGAGCAGAGACGCCCGGTGGCCGACATGGGCACCGTGATGTCACGTGACGAAGGATCGCGCTGAGAGCGCCCATGGTAGCGACCCGCGGACGAGTCGACTCCCTTGCCACCCGCTCCAGAACCATCCGGCACGCGCCTTCGGCGGGCGCTGCGAACCGAGCTTGGATCGCTGCACCCGAGGCTGCTGCTCGTCGAGCTGCCGGTGCGCCTGCTGCCGCAGCTCGCGTTCCCCTACCTCCGCACCGCCCTCTACCGGCTGGCGGGGATCTCCATCGGGGCGCGCTCCCTGCTGGCCGGCCGACTCGAGCTGATCGGCCCGGGCGCCATCGAGCGCCGGATCAAGATCGGGGAGCAGTGCTGGTTCAACGCCCCCCTCTTCGCCGACCTCACCGGCGACATCACCATCGGCGACCGAGTCACGATCGGGCACCACGTCGTGCTGGTGACCGCCGGGCACGAGATGGGCAAGTCCTCCCACCGAGCCGGGCCCAGCCGTCCGGCGCCGATCGTGATCGGCGACGGAGCCTGGATCGCCGCCCGGGTGACGATCCTCCCCGGGGTGACCATCGGCGCGGGAGCCATCATCGGCGCCGGGAGCGTGGTGACGCGGGACGTCTCGCCACACACACTGGCGGTCGGAAACCCGGCCCGCGTCGTCCGCCGGCTGAAGGCAGCAGAGCCCGGCATCTCCGGCCCGGACGACCGGGCCTCGGCGAGGGCGCTCGAGGCGCACTGAGCGCGCACCGCTTCGGTGGCTCACCCGACCACGGCGAGCAGATCTCCGGCCTGGACCGATGACTTGAGCGCCGGCAGCAGCTCCTTCACCGCGCCGGGGCGAGGGGCCCGCACCACGGTCTCCATCTTCATCGCCTCGAGGGTGAGGAGGGGCGCCCCGGCCTCCACCTTGTCTCCGGCCTTGGTGTGCAGCGCGACCACGGTCCCGGGCATCGAGGCGCCCACGTGCTCCGGATTGCCGCGCTCGGCTCTCCGGGCCTCGGCCACCGCGACCGCGCGCGACCGATCGCGCACCGATACCTGCCGGGCGTGCCCGTTCAGCTCGAAGTACACGGTGCTCATGCCCTTGTCGTCGGGACGTCCCACCGCCGAGAGCTCGACCACCAGCGTCTTCCCCGGCTCGAGCTCGACGAAGATCTCGTGCCCCACCTCGAGCCCGTAGAGGTAGGTGGGGGTGTCGAGGATCGACACGTCCTCGTACTTCCCGAGCGCGTCGAAGTAGTCGGCCATCACCCGCGGATAGAGCGCGGCGCTGATCGCCTCGTCCTTCCGGATCTGGCGCCCCACCTTCTCCCCGAGAGTCTTCTGCAGACCCGGGAGATCGAACGGGGCCAGGCTCGCGCTCGCCCGTCCATCCACCTTCGGGAGCCCCTTGAGCACCGCCTCCCGGAGCTCGCCCGGGAAACCGCCCGGCGGCGTGCCCAGCCGGCCCTGGAAGTACTCGACCACGCCCACCGGAAAGTCGAGCCGCGACGCCTCGGACAGGACCTTAGACAGCGTCGCCCCCGCCGACGCCTCGAGCGTGTTCATCTTCACCAGCAGCTCGTTCTTCAGGATGAAGATGGCGAAGTCTCCCACCATCTTCGACGAGGGCGTCACCTTCGGGATGTCGCCCACCAGCAGGTTCACAACCGCGAACGCGTACTTCACGTCGTTCCAGCGCGGCAGTAGCCCCATCTCCGCGACCTGCGGCCGGAGGTTCGAGTACTGGCCGCCGGGGATCTCGTGGAAGTACACCTCGGAGGTGCTGCTCTTCAGCCCGCACTCGAACGGGCTGTAGACCTCGCGCACGTCCTCCCAGTAGTCGGCGAGCGGCTGCAGCTTCTTGTTGGTCAGCTGCGTGTCGCGCGGGTAGCCGCGCTGGGAGGACACCAGGGCGTTCAGCGACGGCTGGCTGGTGAGCCCGGCCATCGGCGCCAGCGCGCAGTCCACGATGTGCACGCCGTGATCGATCGCCTCGAGGTAGGCGGCGATGCCGTTGCCCGAGGTGTCGTGGGTGTGGAGGTGGATGGGCAGCCGCACCGTCTCGCGCAGCCGGTCGAGCAGCATACCCGCGGCGCGCGGCCGGAGCAGCCCGGCCATGTCCTTGATGCAGAGGAAGTGCGCGCCCATGTCCTCGATGCGGCGCGCCAGGTCGGCGTAGTAGTCGAGGTTGTACTTGGGGCGCTTCTCGTTCGAGACGTCGCCCGTGTAGCACATGGCCACCTCGGCGACCTTCCCGGTCTTCCGGATGCGGCGGACGCTGACCTCCATCGATTCGAGGTCGTTCAGCGAGTCGAAGACCCGGAACACGTCCAGGCCCGCCTCTGCCGCCTCGTCGATGAACGCCTCGACCAGATTGTCCGGGTAGCTGGTGTACCCGACCGCGTTCGCGCCGCGGATCAGCATCTGGAGCAGGAGGTTCGGCACCGCCGCCCGCAGCGTCCGGAGCCGCGCCCAGGGGTCCTCGTTGAGGAACCGGTACGCGGTGTCGAAGGTGGCGCCGCCCCAGCACTCGAGGCTGAACAGCTCGGGCGCGAGCCGGGCAGTGGCCGGGGCAATCTTGAGGAGGTCGTAGGTCCGGACCCGTGTCGCCAGGAGACTCTGGTGCGCGTCGCGCATCGTGGTGTCGGTCACCAGGGTGCGGTTCTGCTGCAGCACCCAGGCCGCGAGCCCCTCGGCTCCGCGCTCCTCGAGGACCTGCCTGGTCCCCGGCAGGGGTGGCCCGGGAGGAACGGGGGGGAGTCGAGGGGGAGCGAACTCCACCGAGCGCCGGCGCTGGTCGGCCTTGATGGTGGGGTGGCCGTTGACGATCACCTCGCCCAGGTACTGCAGCAGCTTGGTCGCACGGTCGCGCCGCCGCTCGGGTGCGAAGAGCTCGGGGGCGTCGTCGACCCAGCGGGTGAAGGTCTCGCCCCTGCGGAAGGTCTCCGTCCCGAGCACGTTCTCCAGGAACGCGAGGTTGGTCTTCACCCCGCGGATCCGGAACTCGCGGAGCGCGCGCAGGCCCTTCTGGATGGCCCCCTCGAAGCTCGGGGCGTAGGCGATGATCTTCACCAGCAGCGAGTCGTAGAAGCGGCTGATGTGCGCGTTGGGGTAGCCGTTGCCGCCGTCGAGGCGGATGCCGAACCCGGTGGCCGGCCGCCAGGCGAGGATGCTGCCCGCATCGGGAAGGAAGTTGTTCGCCGGATCCTCGGTGGTGACCCGCAGCTGGATCGCCGAGCCGCGCGGGACGATGGACGACTGATCGGCGATTCCGATCTCCGGGTCGGAAAGCTGGTGCCCCTCGGCGACGCGGAGCTGCGCCTGCACCAGGTCGATCCCGGTGATCTGCTCGGTGATGGTGTGTTCGACCTGCAGCCGGGCGTTCACCTCGATGAAGTAGATCTCCTCCGCCTCGACCAGGAACTCGACCGTCCCGGCGTTGCTGTACTCGGCGGCGCGCATCAGCGTCAGCGCGGCATCGAACAGCTTCCTCCGCACCCGGTCCGGCAGGTTGGGCGCGGGGGCGATCTCGCTGAGCTTCTGGTAACGGCGCTGCACCGAGCAATCGCGCTCGTGGACGTGCACCACGTTCCCGTGCTGGTCGCCGAGGATCTGCACCTCGATGTGGCGTACCCGGTCCAGGTACTTCTCCAGGAACACCGCGGGGCTACCGAACGCGAGCTTCGATTCGCTCCGGGCCGCGGCGATGGCGGCCTCCATGTCTCCCGCCTCGCGCACCACCCGCATCCCGCGCCCGCCGCCGCCGTGTGCAGCCTTCACCAGCACCGGGCCGTTCTTCGCGTGGAAGGCCCGCGCCGCGCGGACCACCTCCTGCTCCGGTCCCTCGAGCGTGATGCCTGGCACCACCGGGACGCCCACCTTCTGGGCGAGCGCCTTGGCCGCCACCTTGTCCCCCATCAGCCGCACCACCGACGGACGCGGGCCGATGAAGCGCACGCCGCGGCGCTCGCAGGCCTCGGCGAAGTCTCCGTTCTCGGAGAGGAAGCCGTAGCCGGGGTGGATGGCCTCCGCCCCCGACGCCAGGGCAACATCGAGGATCTCCTCGATGCCCAGGTACGCCTCCACCGGGCGCTTTCCGCGGCCGATGAGGTAGGCCTCGTCGGCCTTGTGCCGGTGCTCGTTGACCCGGTCCTCGTCGCTGTAGATGGCGACGGTGCGGATGCCGAGCTCGCTGCACGCGCGGAAGACGCGGATGGCGATCTCGCCGCGGTTCGCACAGAGGACCTTGTGGAGAGGGACGATCCGGTTCATGGGGTCGGTCGGCCGGAGACTAGGACGTCCCGTGCGACACGGCTGCACTTCTCGGACGTTCCCTGCGCGGTGTGGACACTCCTCCCGCGGCGCTTGCGCGGGCGTGAGCTCCGCATTCGATCCGGCCCGAGATCGGCGCGCGGATCGCCCGAATTCCCGAGGAGAAACGGCGGGCTGCGCCGATCCGGGTGAGACTTTGGTCTCACTCGCGCCGCACGCCAGCGGCGTTACGGTGGCTCCTGCTCGACGCGGACGGCGAAGCCGGTCGTTGCAAGGAGCTGCGATGGAAGCGTCTCACGAGAAGTACGACCAGCTGATCGCCCGCTGCAAGTCCATCCCGCCCACCCCCACCGCGGTGGCGCACCCCTGCGACGAATCGTCGCTCAAGGGTGCGGTCGACGGCGCGCGGGTGGGGCTCATCACCCCCATCCTGGTCGGCCCCTCGGCGCGGATCCGCGAGGTGGCCGCGAAGGCAGGCATCGACATCTCGAAGTTCCGCATCGTCGAGGCCGGCTACAGCCAGGAATCCGCGGCGAAGGCGGTGGCGCTGGTCCGGAGCGGCGAGGCCGAGGCCCTGATGAAGGGCAGCCTCCACACCGACGAGCTCATGGGTGCGGTGGTCGCCCGGGACACCGGACTCCGGACCGCGCGTCGCATCAGCCACTGCTTCGTGATGGACGTCCCTGGCCACGCCGATCCGCTGATCATCACCGACGCCGCGGTGAACATCGCTCCGACCCTGAAGGACAAGGTCGACATCGTGCAGAACGCGATCGACCTGGCGAGGGACCTCGGCGCGACCGAGGTCCGGGTGGCGATCCTCTCCGCGATGGAGACGGTCAACCCCGACGTCCCATCGACGATCGAGGCTGCGGCCCTCTGCAAGATGGCCGATCGGGGGCAGATCACCGGGGCGCTGGTCGACGGGCCGCTGGCGCTGGACAACGCCATCAGCCCCGAGGCGGCGAAGATCAAGAAGATCGACTCGCCGGTCGCCGGGCGGGCCAACGTCCTGGTGGTGCCGGACCTCGAGGCCGGCAACATGCTCGCCAAGAGCCTCACCTTCCTCGCCGGGGCGGACGCCGCGGGCATCGTGCTCGGCGCGAAGGTGCCGATCATCCTCACCAGCCGCGCCGACTCTCTCATCGCCCGGCTGGCGTCCTGCGCCGTGGCCACGCTCGTCGCCGACGCGCGTCGAGTCAGCGCCCGTCGCGCGGTGAGGTGACGCCATGGCCCACGCCATCCTCGTCCTGAATGCCGGCTCGTCGAGCCTGAAGTTCTCCGTATTCCTCGCCCAGGGCGACGCGCTGCAGCCGTGGCTCAAGGGGCAGGCCGAGGGGCTGTACACCTCGCCCAGCTTCAGCGCGAAGGACGCCGGGGGCAGCGCCGTCTCGGAGCACCGGTGGAAGGAAGGACAGTCGATCGGCCACCAGGGAGCCGTCTCGCACCTGATCGACTTCCTCCGCAGCAGCAAGGGTGACCACCGGCTCATGGCCGTCGGTCACCGCGTGGTGCACGGCGGCGTCGAGTTCTCCCGGCCCACCCGGCTGACCCCCGAGGTGGTGAAGGCGCTCGAGAAGTTCGTCCCGCTGGCCCCATTGCACCAGCCGCACAACCTCGGGCCGATCCGCTTCGTCCTGGACGAGATGCCCGCCCTGCCACAGGTGGCGTGCTTCGACACCGCCTTCCACCGCGTCCAGCCCGAGCTGGCCCAGGCGTTCGCCCTGCCGAAGGAGATCACCGACCGGGGGGTGCGCCGCTACGGCTTCCACGGCCTCTCCTACGAGTACATCGCCAGCGCGCTTCCGGCCATCGACCCGCGGGCCGCCGCGGGCCGGGTGGTGGTCGCGCACCTGGGCAATGGCGCCAGCATGTGCGCGATGCACGCCGGCAAGAGCGTGGCCAGCACCATGGGCTTCACCGCGGTGGACGGCCTGCCGATGGGCACCCGCTGCGGCTCCCTCGACCCCGGGGTGATGCTCTACCTGATGGACGAGCTGAAGATGGACGCCCGGGCCATCGAGAAGCTCATCTACCAGCAGTCCGGCCTGCTCGGCGTCTCCGGTGTCTCGAGCGACATGCGGGCGCTGCTCTCGAGCGACACACCGCGGGCCAGGCTCGCGGTGGACCTCTTCGTCTACCGCATCGGCCGCGAGCTCGGCTCGCTCGCCGCGGCGCTCGGCGGGCTGGACGCGCTGGTCTTCACCGGAGGCATCGGTGAGCACGCGGTGCCGATCCGGGAACGCGTCTGCCAGGCCGCCGGCTGGCTCGGCATCGTGCTCGATCCTGCAGCGAATGCGAGGGGCGGCCCGGTCATCAGCACCGGCAACAGCCGCGTCCCTGCCCATGTCGTTCCAACTGACGAGGAGCTGATGATCGCGCGCCATACCCGGCGCCTGATCGCGGACTCCTGAAGCGCCGGAGGTCGCCGCCCGTCCCCCCGGCGGCGGCCACCCCTCGGGCCCCGGGTCCTCTGTCGAGGGCCTCGGGGCCCGGGGTCTTTCTGGCGACGGATCCGCTGCCCGAGTTCACGCTCCCGCTGAGCACCCCGCACCGACCGTCCGGCCCGGGACAATGGCCGGCTGGTCAGCGGCAGTCGTCCTGACCGCGATGGCAGAGTCGCTCCGCATGCCCGATGTCCTGCGAGCGACGCCCTTCATCGGCGAGGGCGAGATGGCGACGCGGATGCGCGCCCTCGACTGGAGCGCGACCCCGGTCGGTGATCCGAGAACCTGGCCGGAGGCACTACGTGCCACCGTCCGCATCCTCCTGACCTCGCGCTACGCGATGTGGATGTGCTGGGGACCGGAGCTGACCTTCTTCTGCAACGATGCGTATCTGCCCACCGTCGGCGTGAAGCGCGACTGGGTGCTCGGGGCGCGCGCCGATCGCGTGTGGAGCGAGATCTGGCCGGAGATCGGTCCCCGCATCCAGAAGGTGCTCCACACCGGCCGGGCCACCTGGGACGAGGCCCTGCAGCTCTTCCTCGAGCGCAGCGGCTTTCCCGAGGAGACGTACCACACGTTCTCGTACAGCCCGGTGTTCGACGACCTCGGCCGCGTGGGCGGAATGCTCTGCGTCGTCACCGAGGAGACCGAGCGCGTCCTCGGCGAGCGACGCCTCACCACCCTCGGGGCGCTGGCCACGAGCACCCGCGGGCTGCGGACGGTCGAGGAGGTGTGCGGCCGCGCCGCCGAGGCGCTGGCCCGGAACCGCAACGACGTCCCGTTTGCGCTGGTGTACTTGCTGGACGAGCAGGGCCGGGCGCGGCTCGCCGGCCATGCCGGCCTGGAGCGCGGGTCGCCCGTGGCGCCGGCCGAGTTCGACCCCGCGGCCCCCCGCGCGCCCTGGACGCTGCCGGGGACCGCTGCCGGCGCGGAACCCCTGACGGTGGACCTGGCCGCCCGCCCGGAGCCGGTCCACGCCGGTCCCTGGCTCGAGCCGGTGAGCCGGGCGGCGGTGCTCCCGATGGCGGTCTCCGGCGCAGACCGGCTCGCCGGATTCCTGGTGCTCGGGCTCTCCACCCGGGCGGTCTGGAACGCGGGGTACCGGGGGTTCCTCTGGCTCGCGGCTGGCCAGGTGGCGAGCGCCGTCGCCGACGCCCGTGCCTTCGAGGTCGAGCGGCACCGGCTGGAGGAGCTGGCCGAGCTGGACCGCGCCAAGACGACCTTCTTCAACAACATCAGCCACGAGTTCCGGACCCCGCTCACCCTGCTGCTCGGACCGATCGAGGAGGCGCGGGCCTCGGGTGCGCCTCCGTCGGCAGAGACCCTGGAGCTCGTCCACCGCAACGCGCTCCGGCTCCAGCGGCTGGTCAACTCGCTCCTCGAGTTCTCGCGCCTCGAGGCCGGCCGCGCCGACGCGACGTTCCGCCCCACCGACCTCGCCCAGCTGACCCGGGACCTGGCGGCGAGCTTCCGCTCGGCGTTCGAGCGGGCGGGGCTCCGGTTCGAGGTCGACGCGCCGGCGCTGCCCGAGCCGGTCTACGTGGACCGGGACATGTGGGAACGGGTGGTGCTGAACCTCCTGTCCAACGCCCTGAAGTTCACCCTCGCGGGCTCGGTGGAGGTTCGCCTGGGCCTGGAGAACGGCAGCGCCATGCTCCGCGTGCGCGACTCGGGCAGCGGCATCGCTCCCGAGGAGCTGCCGCGGCTCTTCCAGCGCTTTCACCGCGTGCACGGGGTGAGGGCGCGGACCCAGGAGGGTTCGGGCATCGGCCTGGCCCTGGTGAGCGACATCGTCCGGCTGCACGGCGGGGAGATCTCGGTCGAGAGCCAGCCTGGCGAGGGCAGCGCCTTCGAGGTCCGCGTCCCGCTCGGGCGGGGCCATCTGCCCGAGGAGCGGGTGCGCGAGGACAGTGGCCCGACACAGCCCCGGGCGGCGCAGGCCTACATCGAGGAGGCGATGCGCTGGCTGCCGGGGGCGGATGACGTGGCCGCCGTTCCCGTCGCCGACCCGGGCGCGCCCCGGATCCTCGTCGCGGACGACAACGCCGACATGCGCGAGTACGTGGCCCGGGTTCTCGGCACGCGCTACCGGGTCGAGCCGGTGAACAGCGGGGCCGCCGCGCTCGCCGCCATTCGCCGCTCGCCGCCTGATCTCGTATTGACCGACGTGATGATGCCCGAGCTCGACGGCTTCCAGCTGCTCGCCGCGATCCGCGCCGACCCGGCGGTCCGCGAGCTGCGGGTGGTGATGCTCTCGGCCCGTGCCGGCGAGGAGTCGCGGAGCGAGGGGCTCGAGGCCGGGGCGGACGACTACCTGGTCAAGCCGTTCAGCGCGCGCGAGCTCCTGGCCCGGGTGGATGCCCAGCTCGTCCGCGCGAAGCTGCGCAGCGTCGAGCAGCGCCAGACCGAGCGCATGCGCGCCATCTTCCGGGATGCGCCGGTGGCGATCGCGATCATGACCGGGCCGGAGCTGCGGTTCGAGTTCGCCAACGATCGCTATTTCCGGATGGCCGGTGGGCGCCCGGTGATCGGTCTTCCTCTTCGCCAGGCGTTCCCGGAGCTCGAGGGCCAGGGAGCTCTGGAGATGGTCGAGCGCGTGTACCGGTCCGGC
>JADGQZ010000348.1 GCA_017881345.1 Myxococcaceae bacterium
CATGCCCGAGAGCAGCTCCAGCCGCTGCTCGTCATCACTGGTGCCCAGGGTGACCGCCACCAGCGCCTGGGTCTCGCCGCGGGTGAAGAGCGCCGAGCCGTGCACGCGGGGGAGCACCCCCACCTCGCTGGTGATGGTCCGGACCACGTCGTGCGGCCGGCCGCCGATGCGCCCGCCCTTCACGGTGAGCTCGCGCATGTGCTCGTACTTGAGGTCCTCGACCACCGCCTTGGCCAGCTTCTCGGTCTGCGGGGTGAAGGTCTCGCCCATCGACTCCTTGAGCCTGGCGATGACGTCCTTCTTCACCGTGGAGAGGGCGAAGTACCGGTCGTGCTTCTCGGTGATGCCGTAGCCCGCGGCGATGCCCGGCATGGCCAGGGCACGAACCTTCTCCCGCAGCGCGTCGTCGGCGGCGGCGGCCCGGTCGTAGTCGCGGGTCTTCACTCCGAGCTCGCGGCGCATCGACTCCTGGAGCTCGATCACCGGGAGCACCGCGGCCTTGCCGAACTCGAGCGCGGCCACCATGTCCGCCTCGGAGACCTCGCTCGCCCCGCCCTCGACCATGACGATGGCCTCGCGGCTGCACGCCAGGACGAGGTCCAGGTCCGACTGCTCGCGCTGCTTGGCGCTGGGGTTGGCGATGAGCTGCCCGCCCACGCGGCCCACCCGGATGCCGGCGATGGGGCCATTGAAGGGGATGTTGGAGAGCATCAGCGCCGCCGAGGCACCGGTGATGCCGTGGATGTCACCCTCGTTCTCGCTGTCCGAGGAGATGACCGAGGCGATGACCTGGGTCTCGTAGGCGTAGCCTTCCGGGAAGAGCGGGCGGCAGCTCCGGTCGACCAGACGGGAGGTCAGCGTCTCCTTCTCGGTCAGCCGGCCCTCGCGCCGGAAGTAGCTGCCGGGGATCCGCCCGGCCGAGTACAGCTTCTCCTGGTACTCGACGGTGAGCGGGAGGAAGTCGACGTCCTTCTTCTCCTTCGCGCTGACCGCGGTGACGAGGATGATGGTGTCGCCGTAACGGACGGTGACCGAGCCATCGGCCTGCTTGGCCAGCTTGCCAGTCTCGAGGACCAGGTCCTGCTCGCCGACGCGGACGCTCTTCTTCAGATGCATGTGGTTCGTTCCTTCCCGGGACACGGCCGGTATCGCCTGGTTGGCCTGCCGCGCCCTGGCGAGAAGGAACTTTCAGTCTCTGACCGCAGCCGCCGACGGCCTTCCAGTGCAGTCGGCGGCTCCGAACGGAAACCGGAAACTCCTCTCCGCATGGGAACGGGAGGCGCCGGCGCTCCGTGCAGCGCCGGCGTGGTGTCAAACAGCCCCTGCTACTTGCGGATGCCCAGACCTTCGATGAGCTTCCGGTACCGCGTGTTGTCCTTGGTCTTGAGGTAATCGAGCAGCCGGCGACGCTGGCCGACGAGCTTCAGGAGCCCCCGCCGGCTGTGAAAGTCCTTCTTGTGCGTCTTGAAGTGCTCGGTGAGCATGTTGATGCGCTCGGAGAGCAGCGCCACCTGCACCTCGGGCGAGCCGGTATCGGTCTCGTGGGTGCGGTACTGCTGGACGACTGCCGTCTTGCGCTCGCTGAGAACTGCCATGTCGTTTTGACTCCGACCCACTCCCGAGATTGGTTCGTGCTGCCGCCGCCAGGGTCTGTCTCGGACGTCCGCGGAGGGGTGCAGGCGCCGGACCCGGGGGGTCGCGGGCTTATAGGCGCCTGGACCGTGGATTGCAATCTCCCGTGATTCCTGGCGAACGTGCCTCGGATTTGCCAACCTATGGCGCCGAGGGGAGCTCGAACTGCAGGGGGGAACGCGATGCCCCGCGGATGGGTGTTCGTCGTCGCCTTGGGATGTGCTTCACCGGTGCTGGCGCAGTCGCAGGACCGGCCCGAGGAGGTCATCGACCCGAATGGGCCCGGGAGCCAGCACGGGGACCCGAACCGGGTCCCCCTGCCACCGGCGGGACCCTCCCGGGACGCCTTCCTCAAGGAGTTCATCAGCGTGGATCGGCAGGCCAACGCGGCCAGCCTCGGAGGCCACTCCATCTCGGCCTACGATTTCTACAACCGGGTGGATCGTCCGGACCTGGCGGCGCGGGCCGACGAGCGCACGCGGCAGCGCATCTGGCTCATCTCCGGGGCGGCGCTGGTGCTCGTCGGGGGAGTGACCGGCGGCGCGATCGAGTTCGCCACTGCCCAGAACCCCAATGATCCGAGCTGCGCCGTCAACGTCACCGCCTACAACGCCTGCATCGACGCCCACAACCAGAACCGGAACATCGGCATCGCGCTCATCGCCACCTCGGTGGCCGCCTCCGCCGGAATGTTCACCTGGGCGATGCTCATCCCCGAGATGGTCACCACACCCAAGGAGACGGTGACGCTGGCCACGGACTACAACCGCGCGCTGTCGAAGAAGTACGGCGCACCCGGGGCGACGTTCCATCTGCTCCCGGCCCTGGCTCCCGGATACGCCGGGCTCGTCGCGCGGCTCACCTTCTAGTGCCGGGTCACGTTCGGCCCGCACCCGCCGGCTCCGCCGCGGCGAACAGCCAGACCCGGATGCCGTCGCGGTTGCCGCGGGCGAGTGACCGCGGCTCGAAGACCACCGTCAGCTGCTGCCGCCGGAGCCGCATCTCGCTGGCCATGGCCCCACGCAGCTTGGGGTAGAGCGTGAGCAGGGTCTGGAGCACCTCGCCCACGCCGGCGCCCGCCGGGACTCCGAGGTCGAGCTTGTGCTTGCCGTCCACCGCGGAGCGCAGCGTCGATGGGACCAGCACCGTCACGTTCACCGGGGGACCACCACCCGGACGTAGGCGAGCCGCCCCTCGCGCACCTCGCCCACCGCGAGAAGCTGTCGGTCCGGGCCCAGCACCCGCACCCGGCCGGCTGGGGCCTCGGGGCCGAGCAGCAGCGACACGCCGTGGAGGACGCGCGGGACGTCCTGCTCGGACACCTGGACCACCGGCAGCTCGGGGAGCGCGTCGGCCATGGGGATGATGCGCGCCTCCAGCTGGGCCCGACTCGACGGGCCAGCGACGCCCAGCGCCTCCACCTGCGACAGCGGCATCGCCCGGTCCAGCCCGAAGGGACCGCTGGCGGTGCGGCGCAGGCTCTTGAGCGCACCTCCGCAGCCGAGGGTCTGGCCCAGCGCGTCCGCCAGGCTCCGCACGAAGAAGCCCTTGGAGCAGCGCAGCGACAGCGTGCACTCGGAAGCCGAGAAGTCCCGGAGCACGAGCGAGTGGACCGTCACCTGCCGCGGTGTGCGCTCGACGGACTCGCCGGCCCGGGCGTGCTCGTACAGCCGCTTCCCCTTCACCTTCACCGCAGAGAACATCGGTGGGACCTGCAGGAACGTCCCCCGGAAGCTGCGGAGAGCCGACTCGAGCAGCTCGGCGGACAGCGGGGGCACCGGGCGCGTCTCGAGCACCGTCCCGGTGACGTCCTGGGTGTCGGTGCGGATCCCCAGCTTGACCACCGCGTCGTACGCCTTGTCGCCGTCGGTCAGCAGGCCGGCCAGCTTGGTGGCCTCGCCCAGGCAGACGGCGAGAACCCCGGTGGCCATCGGATCGAGGGTGCCGGTGTGGCCCGCGCGCTTCAGCCCGAGCGTCGACCGGACCCGGCGCACGACCTCGAAGGAGGTGGGGCCCTGGGGCTTGTCGATGACCAGAACGCCGTGCATGGAGAGGGAGGCTGGAGCCAGGCTGCAAGTGTAACGCTCCGGGGGGACCTCACCATCCCTCTTTCGTCTTCACCTCCCGCAGGAGACGGTCGATCTTGTCTCCCTCCCCCACGCTCTTGTCGAAGACGAAGGACACCTCGGGTGAGACCCGGAGCTTCACCCGCGCCGTCACCTCGCGCCGGACGAAGCCCCTGGCCGCGTCCAGCCCGGCCTGGGTCTCCTTCCGCTCGGCGTCGGTCCCGAGCGACGACCAGAACACCCGCGCCACCCGGAGGTCGGGGCTCATCTTCACCCCGGTGATGGTGATGAAGCCGATGCGCGGGTCGCGGAGATCTCCTCTCAGGAGGAGCTCGCCCACCGCGGCCTGGATCTCCGCCCCCACCCGCTCGGGGCGGCCAGGGACACTCATGGCAGAGACCCTCCCGGGGCGACGAAGGGATCGGCCGCCGGGGCAAGCGAGGAACGACGAGCCGGGAGGGTTTCTGCCATCAGCATCAGGACTTTTCCCAGTCGCGCTTGTTGCGGAGCTTCCGCGCCCGGGCCCGGGCCTCGGTCAGGCTGAGGTCTCCCCCACCCCGGGACCCCGGCCGGCCCTGGACCAGCGCCCCGGGGCGCTTCTCCCACTCGGCCATCCCCTCGGCCTCGGCGAGGCTCCGGTCCTCGCGGGCGAAGGGGAGCTCGAGCGTGCTCCCGTCGTCCGGGGGGACGGCGGGGCCGAACAGCTGGTCCCCGAAGGCGAGGATCTCCAGCTCACGGCTGAGGAGGGGAGCCACGTACATCTCCTCCACGAAGTGGATCATCTTCTGGACCTGCTCGTCCACGTGGCGGCGGTCGTTGCTCACCACCGCCAGGGCGATGGTCGCCCGCTGCCAGAGGTCCTGGTCCTCGACCTCGGCCACCGAAGCGTTGAAACGTGCCTTGAGCCGGTCGGTGACCCGCCGGAGCACCTGACGCTTCGACTTCAGCGAGCCGGAGTCCGAGATCTGAAGCGTGAGACGTGCGACGCCGACGAACATGGCTGCACCTGTCCCCAGGAGAGGGACCGGCCCGGCCCTAGAACAGGCTGGGCCGGGTCTCCTCGATCTCGAAGGCCTCGATGGTGTCCAGGGCCTTGAAGTCGGTGAAGCCCTCCACACCGACACCGCACTCGAAGCCCTTCTCGACCTCGCGCACGTCGTCCTTGAACCGCTTCAAGCTCGTCACCTTGCCTGCGCCCACCACCTTGCCCTCGCGCATGATGCGCACCTGCGCCGAGCGGCGGAGCATGCCGTCGAGCACCGCCACGCCGGCGATGGTCCCGAGCTTCGGGACATTGAAGGTGTTGCGCACCTCGGCCCGGCCGAGCTTCTTCTCGGTCCGGATCGGCTCGAGCAGGCCGGTCATGGCCGCCTTCACCCCGTCGATGAGCTCGTAGATGATGGAGTAGGTGTAGATGCCGACGCCCTGCGCCTTGGCCGCCGCCTCCGCGCCGGACTCGGGCTTCACGTTGAAGCCGATGACCAGGCCCTTGCTGGCCGCGGCCAGCATCACGTCCGACTCGGTCATCGCCCCGACGCCCTTGTGGATGATGTCCACCCCCACCTTGGGGCCGGCGAGCTTGTTGACCGCCTGGGCCACGGCCTCGACCGAGCCCTGGACGTCGCCCTTGAGCACCAGCCGCAGCTCCTTGGCCTCGCCGGTGCGGGCCCGCTGCAGCAGCGTCTCCAGCGACTCCTTGACGTTCTTTCCGAGCTCGACCTCACGCTCCTTGAGGGCGCGGTGGTCGGCGATCTCCTTGGCCGCCTTCTCGTCCTCGACCACGTTGAGCACGTCGCCGGCAGTCGGGACGCCGGACAGGCCCACCACCTCCGTTGGATAGCCGGGGGTGACCTCCTTGACCGGCTGACCGC
>JADGQZ010000349.1 GCA_017881345.1 Myxococcaceae bacterium
CTGGCTACCGCGGTGGCGGCCGCGGCGCGACGCCGGTGGAGCTCATCGTCGCCAAGCAGCGAAACGGCCCCACCGGGACCATCGACCTCGTGTTCCTGTCCGAGTTCACCCGGTTCGAGAGCCGGGCACGCGGCGACTGAGGGAAGTCGCCCCGTCCTGCGTCGACCGTCACGGGCGGATCCTCACCCCGTCTGGCCGGGCCGGTGGTCCCGGAGCACGCACGCGGCGTGACCGAGGACGACGTCACCATCGACCGTGCTGGTCGCCGTCGGCTTCCATCCGCGAGCGAGCCTCGCCTCGAGAAGGTCATCCGCCCTCGGTCGTGCGTCCCACACGGAGACGCCGTTCACGCCGCCGAGTCAGGTCGTGTCGAAGACCAAGTGCACTCCCCGCCACGGCACGACGACGTCGTGCGAGAACTCGTCCTGGACGATGACGTCCGCCACGTCGCTGGGCGGCGTCTGGGAGAAGGCCCACCGCACCACGTGCTCGAGCAGTCGAAGCGGCGCGACCTCGCGCTGAACGGCGTCGCGGACGTCATCGGGAAGACTGGACCGGTCGAGCCGCACCGGAGGAGCGTACCCGATCTCCGCGCGCCGAGGACGCGCCGCCAGTCGGGGACCGGGGCGGCCCATGGCGAAGACGAATCGACCCGAGGGCCGGGACGCAGCACCTCGACGGAGGGCCTGCGCGACCTCGGGCGCCCCAGGGCGCCGCGGTCCCAGGTCGGCACGATGCGCTCGACCGAAGCGACACGGCGAGGCACAGCAGTTCGTCTGGACCGCGCGTTGGTATGTGGAAGGCGTCACTACATACAGAAGCGGACGCCCTGTCAGCGGACGCGGGTGAGACTGGGTCGTCGAACAAACTGGAGCGGTTACCCGAACTGCGTACGCGAAACCGGATGGAACGCCCGGGGACGAGCTCCCCACCTCCTCCCCGGGGCTGACCGTCCCAAAAAGGTTCCCAAAGCGCGTCCGGTTAACCGCGACATCCGCGCTCACCCGAGGCCCCTGAGCGCCCGGAGTCGCGCAGGCCGCCCGTCAGGTCGCGGCCTCCGTCACTCAGTTCGAGGCGTCCCATCCAGAGCAGGCTGCTCGAATCCCGCGCTGCTGCGGAGTCCGCCGGCTCGGTGCGCAGCAGACCCGGTCACCGTAGCGTCTGACGCCCGACTCCTCGGAATCGGCACCAGGCCCCGGACCTCCTGCCGGTAGGCGAGGTAGCGCGCGCCGTACGCGCGCACCAGGTCCCGCTCCTCGAGCTGGACCGCCACCACGATGTACCCGAGCATGGCGACCGCGAAGACGAGGTGTCCCACCGTCATCGTCGGCGCAGCCCAGAACGCCAGGATGAAGCCGAGATAGAGGGGGTGGCGCACGACCTTGTAGAGCAGCGGCGTGCGGAACTGCGCGTACGGGAGCTCCTTCCGCCGTGCAGCCAGATAGACCTGCCGGAGCCCGAACAGCTCGAAGTGGTTGATGAGGAAGGTGGCGAACAGCGCGATTCCCCAGCCGAGCCCGGCGACGGTGAGCAGCGCCATCCGCAAGCCTGGTGCCTCGACGTGCCACACCACGATCGGGATGGGCCTCCAGAAGTAGAACAGGAGGAGCAGGCACACGCTCGCCGAGAGCACGTACGTGCTGCGCTCGATCGGCGCCGGGACGATGCGCGTCCAGACCGCCTTGAAGCCCCGCCGGGCCATCCCGCTGTGCTGTACCGCGAACAGGGTGAGCAGCACCGCATCCATTCCCAGGGCCGTCCCGAGCGGTGCAGCGGGGCCTCCGGCGTCGACGCTGCGCGGGACGAGCGCCGCCCCCACGAACCCGACCGCGTAGAGGAGCGTCCCCACGGACACCAGGTAACAGACGGCTCCATACAGCAAGTACACCGCTCGCTTCACGACACGCCTCCTTCGAACGTGCGCCTGCACGCCCGGTCCTCGATGAACGCTGCGATGGCCGCCCAGGCGCGCCGGCTCTCGGCAAGCCAGGGCAAGGTCAGGGGCCAGTCGTGCTGCATGCCCTCGCCGACCAGCAGCCGGGCCTCGGTTCCGCTGGCACGGGCCCGCGCGACCAGCAGGCGGGTCTCCTCGGCGAGCGCCTCGTCCTCCCCGACCAGCACCAGCAGCGGCGCCAGCCCGGAGAGGTCGGCGTAGGCAGGGGAAATCCGCGGATCACGCGGATCGGCTCTGCCGACGTAGTGCCGCGCCCAGGTTCGCAAGTGCTCGCGGCTGAGCCACAGGTCCCGGTGCGGTCCGGCCACCGCCGCGTCGCTCAGGTTGGTCCACGGCGACAGCAGCACCGCGCCCTGCGGCGAGCGCTCCCCGAGCTGGCGCAGACGCACCATCAAGCTGAGCGCGAGGCCTCCTCCTGCCGAGTCGCCGACGACGAACGCCGGCCCGCTACCGCCGAGGGACCGGAGCGCCTGCCAGGCAGCCATCGCGTCCTCGAGCGCCGCGGGGAACGGGTGCTCCGGGGCCAGGCGGTAGTCGGGGACGAAGACCTCGGCGTCGCAGCGCCAGCTCAGGCGGATGGCGCGACTGCGGTACGACGCGGGCGAGCCCATCACGTACGCCCCACCGTGCAGGTAGAGCAGCCGCCGGCCGGGGCTCGGCGTCGCACGCACGCTCTCGATGGCCAGCGGGCCGGCGTGGTGGTCGCCGAAGACCACCGCCGGATGCCGCGCGAGCATCTCGGCCCGCGACGTCCGGCCGAAGCGCTCGAACCGCCGTCGCATCGTCTGGGGCCGGGTGGTGGGGCGGAACAGGGTGCGGGTCACCGCTCCGTAGGCGCGGAGCGACAGCCAGCGGGTGAGACTCGGGTGCATGCAGCCACCCTACGGGTGGGCGCGCCGCCGAAGCTTTTGGGGAACCTGAGACTTACCTGAGCGCTTCCTGAGCGAGGAACGTCTGGATCTCTGCTGCGAACCGCGACCACGCCGGCTCGGTTGGCAGCACCACGTGGTTCCGGCTCTCCAGCGGCACGAACCGGGCGCCGGCGATGCCGCTGGCCAGCTCCACCCCGTCCTTCATCGGGACCACCGCATCCTCGCGGCTGTGCAGGACCAGCGTCGGCACCCGCACCCGGGACAGCTCACCATGGATGTCGATGTCGCCCAGCGCCGAGAGGAGGTCCGCGGCGTTGTCCGGCGTCGTCGTCTCGCGCTGCAGCTCGTTGAACTCCTCGGCGAGCTCCTGGCTCGCGTCGGGGAAGAAGGTGGTGGTGAAGATCTGCCGGAACGCCGCGTTGCGCCCGCCCCAGCCCTGGCGCATCAGGACCATCATCGCCTCGAACTGCCGGGTGAGGTTGGGTTTGCCCTTGACGCGCCACCCGCGTGCACAGCCCCCGATGAGCACCAGCGCCGAGACTCGCTCGGGATGACGGGCGGCGTACGCGGTGGCGACCGCCGCTCCCTGCGAGAGGCCCACCACCGGCGCGCGCTCCACGCCGGCGGCGTCGAACACGGTGGCGAGGTCGGACACGAAGTGCTCGAAGGAGATCGCCGGGGGAGCCCAGTCCGACAGCCCGTTGCCCCGGGCGTCGTATCGCACCAGCGTGCGTCCCTCGCTGAAGAGCCCGAGCCAGTGCCGCCAGACGTCGAAGCGCCAGTCGAGCTCGAGGTGGCTCAGCCAGTTGGCGGCCTTCACCAGCGGCGCCCCTTCTCCCAGCCGGGCGAACGCCAGGCGGGCCCCGTCCGCGGCCTTGCAGAAGTAGGTCCGCTGGCCGGTGCCCGCAGGGGCCGAGGCATCCGCAGTGGATTCGAGCCGTGCGACCTCGCTGACCAGCCGGTAGCCCTGCCCGCGCACGGTCTGGAGCTCGACGCCGGGCGCACCCTCGAGCACGCGGCGGATCAGCGAGATGTTGACCTGGAGGTTGTTCGGCTCGACGAAGCTGCCCGGCCACAGCCGGTCCATCAGGACCTGTTGCCGCTGCAAGGCGCCCGCACCCTCGACCAGAAGCACCAGCGTGTCGAAGGCCTTTCCGGACAGCGAGACCGGAGCGCCATCGCGCAGGAGCCGCCGCTCACGGGCCTCGAGACGGAACGGACCGAAGGTGTAGACCTGACCAGCCAAGGCGGCACCCGCTCGGATGACCGTAGCATCGGAGCGACGCGCCGGGCGCGCGTCTCGGCGACCGGACGTCAGCCCCGGAGCATCCGGCGAACGACCGCACGCGCGCGTGACACTGCCTGCTCCGGTCGCGTACCCGCGCCGAGCTCGGTCGCCAGCGCCGAGGCGAACCGGCAGCCCGTCCCGCGGTGCCCGGCCCCCCTCGGCAGACGCACGGAGCGGAACGCCCGCGCCCTCCCCTTCCACGCGAGCACGTCCACCACGCTGCCGCCGGCCGCCAGGTGCCCGCCCTTCACCACCACGCCCTCGAAGCCGAGCGCCTGGAGCAGCTCGGCCGCGCGGCGTGCCTCCCCCGCGTCGTCGAGCCGCGCGAGCCCGAGCAGCCAGGCCGCCTCGAGCGCGTTCGGGGTGAGCCACACCCCCCGCCCCTCCAGGGCCAGGTAGTCCCGCCGCCCGAGCCCCGAGAGGCGCCCGCCGGAGGAGGCGCGGACCACCGGATCCACGACCCACGGCACGCGGAGCCCGCGCATCGCGTGGCGAACCGCCCGGAGCTGACCGGGGCCGGGGAGCATCCCCAGCTTCACCGCGTGGATGGGCCCCAGCTCGCGGAGCGCGCGGACCTGCGCCGAGACCAGCGCCGGCGCGACCGGCTCCCAGCTGAACGTCGTCCTCCCCTGGGCGGTGACCGCGGCGACAGCCACCAGGGGGACACCGCCCCGCGCCCGCACCGCCTCGGC
>JADGQZ010000350.1 GCA_017881345.1 Myxococcaceae bacterium
AGGAGAAGTGGCTCGGCGGCTGGACCCTCAACCGTCGCGGCCGGCTGAAGCTCAAGGCCGGCGGCCGGCTCAAGAACCTTGCGAGCATCTTCTCCAGCCCCAAGCTCCCGTCGATCCAGGAGTACTACGAGCCCTGGACCCACGACTACGAGATGCTCACGTCGTCCCCGTTGCAGGAGCACACCCCGGTGGCCCGGCCGAAGTCGCTGATCAGCGGCAAGGACATGAAGATCACCTGGAGCGCCAACTGGGACGACAACCTCGCCGGCGCACCCGAGCTCGCCCCGGCGGACCCGATTCTGCAGCGGCTGGCGGAGAAGGTGAAGCTCGAGTTCGAAGAGACCTTCATGTTCTACCTGCCGCGGATCTGCGAGCACTGCCTGAACCCGGCCTGCGCGGCCTCCTGCCCCTCCGGAGCCATCTACAAGAGGAGCGAGGACGGCATCGTCCTGGTGGACCAGGACAAGTGCCGCGGCTGGCGCAAGTGCGTGACCGGCTGCCCCTACAAGAAGATCTACTTCAACCACCGCACCGGCAAGGCCGAGAAGTGCACCTTCTGCTACCCCCGGATCGAGGTCGGCCTGCCGACGGTCTGCTCGGAGACCTGCGTCGGGCGCCTGCGCTACATCGGCCTCGTGCTGTACGACGCGGACAAGGTGCTCGACGCCGCGTCGATCGAGGACGAGACCGAGCTGCTCGCGGCGCAGCGCGGGGTGTTCCTGGACCCCCACGACCCCGCGGTCGTCCGCGAGGCGGAGCGGGCGGGCATCCCGCGGGACTGGGTCGACGCCGCCCAGCGCTCACCGGTGTGGGCGCTCATCAACCGGTTCGAGGTGGCCCTGCCGCTGCACCCGGAGTACCGCACGCTGCCGATGGTCTGGTACATCCCGCCGTTGTCGCCGGTCGTGGACGTCGTCACGGAGACCGCCGCCGACGCGGAGGACACCCGGACGCTCTTCGCCGCCATCGAGAAGCTGCGGATCCCGGTCGCCTACCTCGCCGAGCTCTTCAGCGCTGGCGACCCGGCGCCCGTGGAGGCCGTGCTGCGCAAGCTGGCGGCGATGCGCTCGTACATGAGGGACATCAACCTCGGCCGTGAGCCGGACGCGTCGATCCCGGCCGCCGTCGGGATGACCGAGGAGTCGATGTACGACATGTACCGGCTCTTGGCGATCGCCAAGTACGACGAGCGCTACGTCATCCCCTCGGGCCACTCCGAGCAGGCCCACAACCTCGAGGAGCTGGCCACCGAGTGCGCCCTCAGCTACGAGGACGGTCCGGGGATGGGCGGCTCGGGCCCGTTCGGCGAGGGCTCGGGCGTCGACACCCCGCTCGCGGTGGAGAACTACCGCATGCTCAAGGAGCGTCAGACCAGCGACAGCCTCGCCGCCCCGGGTGGGAAGGGGTCGCGGGTGAACCTGCTGAACTGGGACGGCAAGGGCTCGCCCCCGGGGCTCTTCCCGCCGGCCGAGGACACTGCCCAGGACACCTTGGCGGACACCTTGGCGGACACCGTGCCGGACACCGACCCGTCGCCCGGAACGCGGGACTCGTCGTGACCCGCGAGACCCGGGAGACCGAGCAGCGGCTGCTGTACCGCGTCGCCGCGCTGCTCCTGGAGTACCCGGACCCCGAGTTCCTCGCCCGCCTTCCCGAGCTGCGCCACGCGGTGGGGGCGCTCCCGTCGCCCGGCGGTGCTGCGCTCGAGCGGCTGATCGCCCACCTGGAAGACACGCCGCTGCCGGTGCTCACGGCCGACTACGTGGCGACGTTCGACCTCCGTCGCCGGTGCTGCCTCTACCTCACCTACTACGCCTACGGGGACACCCGCAAGCGCGGCCAGGCCCTGCTCACCTTCAAGCAGGCCTATCGCGGCGCCGGCGTCGAGCTCGCGGCCGACGAGCTCCCGGACCATCTCTGCGTGGTCCTGGAGTTCGCCGCCACCACCGACCTCGACCGTGGGCGAGGGCTGCTGCTGGAGCACCGGGCGGGGCTCGAGCTGCTCCGCCTCGCGCTCGGTGACTGCGGCTCGGGTTATGCCGAGGCTCTCGTCGCGGTCTGCTCCACCCTCCCGCCGCTGGCCGGTGGCGACCGTGAGGCCGTCGCCCGGCTGGCCGCGGAAGGCCCACCCGGCGAGGACGTCGGCCTCGAGCCGTTCGCCCCGCCGGACTACATGGGAGCCCGCACATGAACACCCCGCTCGACATCCTGCTGTGGGTCGCGATCCCGTACGCCTGCCTCGCGACGCTCGTCGTGGGGGTCTACTGGCGCTACCGCTACGACAAGTTCGGCTGGACGACCCGGTCGTCGCAGCTGTACGAGCGCCGGCTGCTCCGGTGGGGGAGCCCGCTGTTCCACGTCGGGATCATCTTCGTCTTCCTCGGGCACGTGGTCGGCCTGGGTATCCCCGAGAGCTGGACCGACGCGGTGGGCGTCTCGGACTCGATGTACCACGCGACGGCCGTGGTCACCGGCGGCCTCGCCGGGCTGGCGACCGTCGTCGGCCTCGCGATCCTGATCTACCGCCGCCGCACGGTCGGGCCGGTGTTCAGGGCGACCACCCGGATGGACAAGCTCATGTACGCGCTGCTCGCGACGGTGATCGTGCTCGGCATGCTCAACACGGTGGTGGCCAACATGTTCGGGCACTACGACTACCGCACCGGGGTCTCCGTCTGGCTCCGGGGGATCTTCCGGCTCAACCTGCACCCCGAGCTCATGGCGCACGCGCCGATCGGCTTCCAGCTGCACGCGCTCGC
>JADGQZ010000038.1 GCA_017881345.1 Myxococcaceae bacterium
CTGGCGACGGAGTAGGCTCGCCTCGTGGAGAGTCTTCGACGCCCAGCGTGGTGGCCCTGGGCCGTGGGTGCTGCCCTCGGGGTGTGCAGGCTCCTCGCGTACTTCCTGCTTGCGTCTCCGACCTATGTTGCGCAGTGGCAACTCAGCTGCATCCCGCTCTGGCTCCTGGATCTCCCGTGGAGCCTGATCTACTTCTGGGTGCTCCCGTTTCCGATCGGCGAGATGATCCTCGGGCCTATCTGGTAGGCTCTGTTGCCGTATCTGCTGTGGCGATGGTGGACGCGCCGGGCGGCCCATCGGAGCGCCATCAGTACCACCCGCTCGAGGTCCGCATAATGGCAGCCACCGACCGCGCGCCCCGTCCACACGCTCGACCACCGTCGCGGTGATGGTGGCGTTCGGGGTCGTGGGCGGCGGGGCGGTGGGGCACTACGGAGTTCCTGGCTTCGGACATCTCGCGGCTCGGAATAGGACCTCTCCCTGAACGCAGCCCCGGTCAACGGGGTCATCAGCCAGCGAGGCTTCGAGAGTCGCACACCTTAGTCTATCCACTTCGCACCCGCCCCAGCGGTCGGCACTGTAGTCTCTCACGACTTCCACTTGGCAGCCATTGGCGTGCGGTACGATGAAGTAGTCGAAGATTACCGGGTCACCTTCAATAGTAACGTTCTTTTGCTCACGATGAGCACGAGCACATTCGGCGAACGCTCCCCGCATGCACTCGTCATCTGGGCACTCACGGTACTGTCGCTCACCTAGAAGCTGCGCCACGAATGTGCGAGCCGTAGCCCCCGTGGCTTCTGCCGGCGGCGCGTTGCTTCTTACGGTTCGGCATGCGCTGGCGCAAAGCATAGCCGCGAGAAGCGAAGTGACCATTGATAGCCTCATGCGCTCTCCTAGCCATTACAGGTTGCAGGTGCCGGGCGTGATTCCGTTCTGATGGGGGCGGGAACACCAACCCGCAGCTCGTGTCTCCTGATGACGGTTCTCGCGGCGGTCGCGGAGTTCGAGCGGGGCCTCGTCCGCGACAGGACGCGGCTCGGGCTCGCGGCCGCTCGCCGACGAGGGACCCGTCTCGGTCGACGTCCCCTACCCGGCCCCCCGGCCGCGGTAGTCCCTGCAGCGCCGCGCGGCGGGCAGGAGCTGGACCCTGGTCGCTGCGGAGTTCGGCTGCACCATCGGAAGGGCACGACACCTCGCCGCGGCCGCGTCGCCCCGCAGAAACCGGAGCGCGCGCTGGATGCGCTCGAGGGGTCCCCGCAGTAAGGCCGAACTTTCCAACGATCATCCTTGGCGGCTACGCCGAACTGCTTCCTGGGGCCTTCCCGGTCCGGACGTCACGTCGGCTTTTCTCGCTCGAGCTCGTCGCCGGTAGTTACGACGATCCTCCAGCCAACGAGGTCCTCTGCGGGCGCGTTGGCGATGCTATCCAGTGCCGACGTCCGGGGCACGAGGTGCCCCTGCCCATCCGCCAGCCCGAGGCCATCGGGGAGGTTCTCAAGCAGCGCGCCGAACCGCTTGCGGGTGCTGCCTAGCGCTGCCTCCAGCCGTTTTGCGGCGGTGATGTCCATGAATGTGACCACCGCCCCGTTGATAACGTCGTCGAGCGTCCGGTAGGGCATGACGCGCGTGCTGAACCAGCGGCCGTCCGTGGTGGTGATCTCTTTCTCCTGGGAATTGAGCGTCCGCAGGACCTCCGCCACCGTAGTCGACATGCCGGGGAAGATGAGATCGCTATTGATGTCGGTGATCAGCCGGCCCACGTCGGTGGGGATCAGCCTGAGGAAGCGGGTCGCCTGCTCCGTGTAGCGGCGAATGTGCAGGGAGCGATCGAGGAACAACGTCGCGATCTGGGTGCTTTCGAGCAGGTTCTTCATGTCGCTACTCGCCTCGGAGAGCTCGTCCATCTTCGCCGCCTGCTCGACATTGACGGACTGCAGCTCCTCATTCATCGACTGTAGTTCCTCCTTGGATGTAGTCAGCTCCTCGTTCGTCGACTGGAGCTCCTCGTTCATGGACTGCAGTTCCTCATTCGCGGATCGGAGCTCCTCCTGTGCCGTCTGCATGTCCTCGCTGGTGCTCTGTAGTTCGTTGCGAAGCTGCCTCATCTCGCGGGCGTGCGCCGCGAGTCGGGTGGGAGCGGTCGGACGTCGGCCTCGCTTTCCTTTCGTGGCCGCGCCGGGCGCTGCGGCCTGGAAGACAACGAGGTACATCCCGCGTAACGCATGGGGTTCCTGCAACGGTTTGACCGTGAGGTCGACGCCGTGAGAGTGCCCGTCTTCGATGTCGACCGTGAGGCCCCGGATGGTGATCGCGCGCATCTGCCGCGAGGCTTTCTGGATCGCGGTTCCGATTGCCTGACGCAGTCCCTCGCGCGCCATTGCGAACACATTCCAGTTGACCTTTCCGGGAGAGGCCTCCAGGTACTTGCCGGTGTGACCGTTGATATGGAGGATGTCGCCCTTCTGGGTGACGACGGCAGCCGCGGGACCGAACTGTCGGAGGATCACCTCGTCCGCCGCCGCCTGGAGGTTCACCTGCGGCTTCACTGCTCCGGACAGCGGGGCAAGGGTGGTCAGAGATGGCCAAGGGAACGAAGGTACGCTCGTGACTTCGGCCCTCGCGGATGAGTCCTTTCGCCGGTAGAGCCGCAGCTTCGGATGGACGGGGGCGAAGAGATCAGCTTGCGCCGTGATCGCCTCCGAGGCTCCAAGCAAGAGGACCCCGCCCCGCCGGAGGCCATAGTGGAACAGAGCGATCAGGCGTCGCTGTAGCTCCGGCTCGAGGTAGATGAGGAGGTTGCGGCACGCGATGATGTCCATGCGGGTGAAGGGCGCGTCGCGGGTGACGTCCTGCTGCGCCAGGGTCACCATCGCGCGGAGTTCGGCGTTGACGCGGAACTGCCCATCCTTTTCCTTCACGAAGAATCGCTGCAGCCGCTCAGCAGACACGTCCGACGTGATGTTCGCGGGATAGACGCCCTTCCGTGCCTTCTCGATCGCGCGGCGATCCAAATCGGTAGCGAAGATCTGGAGCGAGGCACCACTCAGCTTGGGCCGCGCCTTCTCGAGACCCTCCTTGAAGATGATGGCGAGCGAGTACGCCTCCTCGCCGGTTGAGCATGCGGGGACCCAGGCGCGCAGCGGCCCTTCCTTCGGCCGCCCTGCGAGCAGGGTTGGAAGCGACTCATCGCGCAGCGCATCCCAGGTCGCCGCATCGCGGAAGAAGTGCGTCACCCCGATGAGGAACTCGCCGAAGAGCAACTCCTGCTCCAGCGGGTTTTCGTTCAGGTAGCGGACGTAGGCCTCCGAGTCCGAAATCTGATGGAGCGCCATGCGCCGAGCTACGCGGCGGCTGAGGGTGTTCTTCCTGTACTGCGAGAAGTCGTGCCCGAGGCGCAGATGGATCAGAGGCAGGATCCTGTCGAGCGCGCCTTGGGCCCGCAACTCCGATGTTGCCTCGACTGCACTACCCACCGCGCCTTGGCGGAGGGCGATGAGGCGCGCGGCCAACTCCTGGGCGGGCGCGACGACGTCGGCAAGCCGGGTGTCGATGGCGCTACGCGGCATGCTGTCGAACTTCGCTGTTGTCGGCTCTTGCACTAGGACGATACCGCCCCGTTCCTTCACGGCCTTCAGCCCCAACGTCCCGTCGCTTCCCATTCCCGAGAGGATGACCGCCACGCTGGCCTCTAGCTGATCGTCCGCAAGCGCCCGAAGGAAGAGGTCGATGGGGAGGCGGAGGCCGCGGGGCGCGGAGGGCGCGCGGAGATGGAGCACGCCCTGGAGAATGTAGAGGTCCTTGTTCGGCGGGATGACGTAAACCCGGTCCGGCTCCACCCGTATCCCGTCTTGCACCTGCGCGACGCGCATGCGCGTCGCGCGCTGGAGCAACTCAGGCAGCAGGCCCGCCTGCGTTGGGTCGAGGTGCTGGACGACGACGAAGGCGAGGCCGCTCGACTCCGGTACGCCGCCCAGAAACTGCTCGATCGCCTCAAGCCCTCCCGCCGAGGCGCCGATGCCCACGATGCACGGCGTCCCTACAGCCGCTGCTTGCCCGGGCGCGGAAGGCACCTGTGGGCGGGTCCGTTGGCCGGGGGAAGCCTTCTTCGCTCGTGCTCTTCGCATTCATTCCTCCCAAAGTAGTTAGGCGTCACCGAGGCATGCCTTCACGCGCGTGCCTTCACGCTGCCGGACGACGGAGTGCGTGGAGGATGCGTCGCACCGATGTGCGCCCAATGGACAGGCGGCGAGCGATCTCCGCCTGGCTGATCTTCTGGGCGAAGAGCTTGCGCACCTTGGGCTCGAGCAGCGCCGCCGAAGGGGGCCGCCCGAGTTGGCGCCCTTTTCTGCGCGCCTGCTCGAGCCCGGCCTTCACCCGCTCGCGCAGAATCTCCCGCTCGAATGCCGCAAACACCGCCAGCATCCCTGCCATCGCGCGCCCTGTGGGCGTGGTCAGGTCAAGCGTCTCCGTGAGCGAGACGAATCCGACATCAAGTGCGGCAAGATCGCGCAGCGTCACGACTAGGTCCGTAAGCGAACGGCCCCATCGGTCGAGACGCCACACCAGGATAGCGTCGATTTCCCGGCGCCGGGCTGCTTCGAGGATCCCGTCGCGACGCGGTCGCTCGCTGGCCCGCGAGCCGACGTCTTCTACGCGCAATGCGATCCGCCAACCTCGGTGCGCCGCGTAGGCCTTCATGGCCGTCATCTGCAGGGATAGGGTCTGTTGGTCGTGCGTCGATACGCGGGCGTAGAGTGCAACCCGCAGTGCGGAACCACGCCGCGGCCCTCCGAATCCTGAGTTCACGCGGGGCTGTCGTTCACTGGTCATGGTCGCCCCTCGCAGTAGCCGCAGCGCCGGGGTCAGCGCGCCCTGCGGGGGAGCATGGTGTCTGGCCCCCCCGAGAGTCGAGAAGTGACCCCTGGCCAACAACCGGTCCCGGAATGGGATCGCAAGGCCCACCATTCCCAGGGGTTTCAGAGTGCGACTTCGGCATGGCCGGAAATTGTAGTTTTTGGCCACGGCTCCGTCCACACTCGCAGCTGCCAGGCCATTCGACAGGACGGGCGAGCGCGAGTCCCGCTGCCATCGGGCGCGTCGTCCGTACATGTCGGGACACGGTCACCGACTGGTACAGCGACAAGCAGAGCGCCCGCACGTCGCGCGGCTCCCCAGGAGGCGGGCAGCCGTCGCTGCCAGGAAGTAGGCTGGGACGACGAAGGCAAAGCGGAGCTGGCGACGGCAAGGGCCGCAGCATGCAGGACGGGGTCGCCGGCGAGCAGGAGGCGCAAGACCAGCTCCGAGGCCTCCACGACCGTGGCCAGCGCGCTCCTGTGCGGCCGGACCGCACCCCTCGGTCTCCCGCACGAAGCCCCTGCTCGCGCGCCGACCCGGGGTCCACGGGCGCGAGAGGACGTCGACTCGACCTGGAGAGCGCGCGTCTCATCCAAGCGGCGGCCCCGCGCCGCGTCAGCCCCCAGAGCCCAGGTGCCAGAGGTGGTTCGGGTACTCGACTGAGCCGGCGGCGGGGCCGTGGTCAGGGCCCTCTACGCCGCCTTCCCCTTCGCCTAGCGCCGAGTTTGCCAGCACCGGATGCGC
>JADGQZ010000351.1 GCA_017881345.1 Myxococcaceae bacterium
CGAACGGAACCCCGAGGAGGAGGCAGCCCTCCGCGAGCAGCCACACCGCCCCCGTCGAGCATATGGGCACCAGTGCCAGCGCTTCGACCACGGTGAGGCGAACCCGTAGCACCGCGAGGACCAGGAGACCGGGAAGTCCCAGGACCAGGGTGATCCCGGGCACAGCTTCCAACAAGGACTTCGTCACCGCGGGAACCCACCAGGAAGACACGCTGATGCGCTGGACGCGCGTGATCGGCGGTCAGACTCGCAGAAGCGAGGCGCTGCGCCGGGCGCCCATCGCCGTCGGCGCATCGTCGGTTCCACCTCCGCTATCTACCCGGAAGTCCGGGTGAGAAGAGAGCCGCCCTGCCTGAACTGTGTGCTCGCCCGCCCAAGCAACGCTAGGCCCCGTACGAACTCAATGCAATCGATGCATCAAGGTATTTGTCAGGGTGGAGTTGGTGTGCGCGAGAGATGCGTGCACTCGACCGGCGGGCAGCCGGGGAGCTCGACGATCTGGAGGCAGCGCACGTCGCGCTGCCCGAGGAGCAGCCCCAGGGTGGGACGTTCGTTCGGCCGAACGTGATCGCCTCGGCGGACGGGGGAGTGCGGTCGCGTCTCGACCAGCCTGGGAAACGCCTTGGACCTTGCGGTCTTCACCGCGCTCCGGGCCGACGCGGACTGCGTGCTCGTGAGCATGGGGACGGTGGTTGCCGAGGAGTACCGGCGCCCGTCCCGCAGGGACCTGCAGTGCAGGTCAGACGTAGGCGGCGGCCGCGCCGGAGTCGAAAAGAACGGACGCGATCAGACTCCAAATTCGTTGCTCGCAAGGGCGTGCGGGTTCAAGTCCCGCCCCGGGCACCCCGTGACGACGGGCTCTTCCGAGCCTGAGCACTGGCGAGCCAGATTCGACGGTGGGCTCTTGCTCACAACGCGCTCACGAGCGGTGTCGCCCAGCCAGCAGGACCGTCCCGGGCGCCGCCACGTGCGTCCGACCCAAGGGTGCCGTGTCGCGGATGGTCGCGAGGGTCATACTGGCCGAGGTGCCCTCACGGCACTAGCGTTCAGCATCCGGCCATCCTTTGGGTTCCGGGGGGCAACCGTGTGGATCCCTGGCAACGGGAATCCGCACTACCGACAACAGGAGGCACTGCATGAGAAGTCGACGGATACTCGGGGCCGCGCTCGCCCTATCACTTTCTGGAGTCGCTCTGGTGGGCGGGGGCCAGGCATTTGCGGCGACCGGACCCAAAGGAAAGGTGACCTGCACCACCATCACCGGAACCGCGACCGGCACGGTCACCATCAGCGGATGCACCGGCAGCGCCGCTACCGGCGGAGCTTCCCTTCCGCTCCCGACCATATCGTTGGCGGCCGGCGGGACAGTGACCTGGCTCAACACGAAGACCACCACCTTCGGCGCTGCGGCACTCGGCGGATCGAGCGTCAAGAAGTGCCCGGGGTACGTGAAGCCCCCGAAGGGCGGTCCGGTAGGGGCTGAGCCCACGGCCTTCAAGTTCTCTGGTGTTGTGACCGCCGATACGAGCGGGATGAAGGTTCCCGGAAAGTTCAAGGGTGTCGTGTGCGTCAGCACCACGGGTGACATCACCGCGTTGAAGCCACTCAAGCTCAGCTAGTCGGGAGCACCTGGACGTCTGCGTACGTCCGTAACAACGTGAGGACTTCGCGAACGGGAGGGCTTCGGCCCTCCCGTTTCGCGTCTCTGTCAACGGGGTCCTTGCGAGCGACAGCCCTGACTCGGCCCTGAACCGCGCCGACGTCACCTGACCCGGCACTAGGAAGTGGCGGTCGCCGGTTCGGGCTCCGTCGTCGGGGCCGGCGCCGGGTCGGGGCTCACCGCTGCTGCTCGCGAAGCGGTTCGTGCTGCAGCCGGTACGCGCGATGTCGGCGCGGCCCGGGGCGCGAGGCGCGCGAGCACGCGCACGACGACCAGGAACAGCACGAGGGTGGTCACGACGATCGTCGAGAGGATCAGGGCCTGGTTGTTGCGCTCGGTGCCGGCGACGAACATGTGGACCGTCGCGATGACGAAGAGCGGGAAGCTCAGCTCATGGACCCGTCGCCACCACTTCTTCGGCATGCGCCGCCCGAGCAACGACGTGATCTCGACCGCGACCAGGAGATAGAACGCGACGACGCCCCAAGCCACCGCGCCCGGCTTCCAGGTCGATGCCATCGGGACGAGAAGATCCCGAATGCTGAACGGCGCGTAGTGGTCCAGGGTGAGCGCACCCATGTGGACGAGCACAAAGACGACGGCGAGCCCGCCCAAATGGCGGTGCAAGCCGAGGAGCCACGACGGTGGTGTGCTCTTGCTGAGCGCTTTCGTCGAAAGCAGGAGCCCCCAGAGCACGGCGAGCGCGAGCAGCATCCACCCGACGATGCCGCTGGCCCGACTGACGTACCACCACACCTTCGGGTCCAGCGCCGCGAGCATCAGCTGGCGCCCGTCACGGGGGGTGTCGGCGTGGGCGCGGGCGTGGGAGCAGACGTGGGAGGCGGGGTCGGTGCCGACGTCGGCGCCGGCGTCTGGACCGGCGGTGGAGCGGGCGCGGGCCCGGGAGCAGCCGGTGCGGAAGCGGATTGGGGCGCGGTCGCCGCGGTGCTGACCGCTTCCGGGCGCGCGGGCGTCGCCGGACCACTGCCCGGCAGCCGTGCGCCGGCCGTCGCGGAGCTCGGAACCGGAGTCACAGACCCAGCGAGGCTCCCAGGCGTCCCGGTTGGCGCGGGAGGCGCGCCCGCAGCCGGAG
>JADGQZ010000352.1 GCA_017881345.1 Myxococcaceae bacterium
CCCAGCTCGGAGCACAGGGGACCTACGCCGCGAGCGACGCGGGGAGCCGGGCGTTCAGCGTCCAGCTCCGGACCGCGGGCACGCAGACCGTCACTGCGACCGACACCGTGAACGGCGCGATCACCTGTCAGGCCTCGGTCTCGGTCGTGCCGGGCAGCACGGTGCTCGCCGTCACCTTCCCCACGCTCGGCACCGGGCTCGACGCCTGGGCCGGCACGCCGGTCACCGCGCGGGTCACCGCCCAGGACGCCCAGGGCAACAAGGTGAGCGATTACGCCGGGACCGTGGCCTTCACCAGCTCGGACGGGAGCGCGGTGCTGCCGGCGAACGTGACCTTTGCTGCCGCCGACGCCGGACAGAAGGACGTCACCGTCACCTTCAACACCCTCGGCTCACAGACCCTCACCGCGACGGACACCGCAACCGCGCTCATCCAGGGAAGCAGCAAGACGGCGACGGTGCACGGGCTCGCCTACACCGATCCGGCGCCGGGCGGGAAGGTGCGTCTGGTGAGGAATCCGAGCTCGACCGCCCGGACGGTGCGGCTCGACCTGGTCTCGAACACCTCGCTGTTCCCGCTCTCGGCCGGCACGGCCGACACCGTGCGGAACGGGGCTTTCGCCGCGGGGATGAACCTCCCGCTGGACGCCACCAAGGTCGGTCCGGATGCGACGCTGCTCGACGTCACCCCGCCGGCCGGCAGCACCGTGGTGCTCAGCCTCGGCACGGGCACGCAGGCCAGGGGCGCGGCGCTCAACGCGACCCGGGCCATCCTTTACAGCGGCATCAGCCAGAAGCGGACCGAGGCCGGAAGCTCCACGGTGCGGGGCGATGTCGCCGTCCGGCCGTTCCCCGGCGGAAACTCGTTCTACTACTCGATCCGGCTGGTGCTCACACCGGGAGCCGCGGTGGGCACGGTGTTCGACGGCGCCGCGCTGACCACGGCGTTCCGGGCGGCAGTCCGCGACCGGTCGGGGTCAGACGTGTTCGCCGGGCCGGACTTCGCGATCGGCAAGCTCGAGGTCCGCTAGGCTTGCGTCCCGGACGGACAGCTCCGGCCCTCTGCACGGCTGGCCTCCTCCTGCTCGCGTGTCAGGGCGCGGCGGGAGGGCAGCCCGTCACCTTCTCGGCCGCGGGCGTCCGCAGCGCCCCGGCACCCGCCGCGGCGGCTCCCGACGCCGGCTGCCGGATCGACACCGACTGCGTCCTCGAGCGGCGCCCGGCTGGCGGGTGCTGCGAGACGCTGTGCGATCCCCGGGCCGTCACCACCGCGGAGCATGCAGCGCTCGACGCCCGGTGTGATGGCCAGGCCGTTCGCTGCGCGGCGCCGGCCTGCGCGCCCTCACGCACCATCGCCAACCCGGCCTGTGTGTCAGGCCGATGCACCCTTCGACAGGAGAGCAACCAGTGAACCGGAATCCCCCGAGGAGATCGCCCATGCGCACCACCAGGATGCTGACGCTCCTGTGTCTGCTCGCGGCGCCCGCGTCGTTCGCCCAGATGCTCGATGTCGACGCGCTCCTGGTCGAGGCCAGCGCAGTCCCCGGTCAGGGAACGGTGCGGCTCTCGGGCGGCGGCGGAGGTCAGAGCGTCTCGACCGATCCGGGCACGGGGGAGGCGACCATTGCCGGCTCGGTGCTCTGGGTCCCCTTCCGGGGGTTCGGCGGTGACGTCGGCGCCTACTACCAGGCCGGCCGGAGCGGCCCCTCGGCGCGGGTCCGATATCAGTTCCTCTCCCAGGACTCGGCGGGCGTCGATCTCACGCTCGGTGCCCGGTACAAGAGCGAAGGCTTCTCCGGGCCGGGCCAGGGCGAGGTCGAGGCGCTGTTCGCCCTGGGGCGGAGCTTCGGGCAGCTCGATCTGGTCCTCAACCTCGTCTGGGGCTGGGAGATCAACGACCCTGGCCAGGACGCCGAGATCAAGGCGCTCATCGGCTGGCGGTTCAACGACAACCTGCGGCTCGGGCTCGAGGTCCGGGCCCAGACCGAGGTGCACGACGAGGACGGCTACAAGGCCCCCCAGATGATCGCCACGGACATCCGCGGCGGCCCGACGCTGTTCTGGCGCGTCTCCCGTCAGGTCAGCCTCCAGTTCCTGGTCGGGGTCAGCAAGCCGGTGAACCTCAACGAGGCGGGTCTGCTCGCGCTGGGGTCCTTCGCCATCGACCTCTAGCCCCGCCCGGGCGCGCAGTTCACTCTTCCTTTCTTCTTCCTTCGGCGCCGGTGCACGCTGGCCCCGGCGCACCTGACCGGCCAGACGCTCGCAGGCCGCCTGCCCGTGGCACACTCGCCTCCCTGCGCTGGCTGGGCACCCGGACGATTGCCGCCGTCACCGTGGTCGCGGTCGTCCTCGTCGTGTGGCCGTGGGCGACGAACCCGTTCTCCTCCCCCAAGTGGATCGTCACCGGCCTCGCTGCCGTCGCTGCGGTCGCGCTCCTTCCGCGAGACGCCCGGCGGCCCGGGAGCGTCGCCATCGCCGCGCTGGCCAACCTCGGCGCCTGCCTCGCCTCGATGCTGCTCGATGGGGGTCCAACGCCGTGGTGGACGCTCGCCGGGCCGCTGCTCGTCGCTTGCCTTGCTCTGTCCGCGGCGCCCATGCCGTGGTCGGCCATCGCCTGGGCGGGCGGCCTCTCGGCGATGGCGGTGCTGCTGCAGGCGCTGGGGGCGGATCCGTTCGCGTCCTTCGCGCCCGAGCTCGAGGGGACCCGGCTCCGGCTCTACGGCACCCTCGGGAATCCGGACTTCGTCGCCTCGGTGCTCGGCGTCACCGCTCCGCTCTCGGCGGTCGCCGCCCTGCGGCGCGGGGCGACGACGGCGAGGCTCCTGACCGCCTCCACGGCTCTGCAGCTCCTCGCCCTCGCCCTGCTTCGCTCCTTCGCCACGCTTCTCTCGCTCGGGGCCGCGGTGCTGATCGTCCTCCTCGCCGGGCCGCGGGAGCGATCACCGCGCGCGCTCGTTCTCGCCCTCTGCGCAGGATTGCTCGTGGCGGCGCTTTCGCTCGCCGGGCGCTCCGCCGGCACCGTCCTGCAGGGCCGCCTGTATCTCTGGACCACCGCTGCGCCGCACGTCGCGGAGGCGCCGTTGCTGGGCCGGGGCCCGGGCGCGGTGGTGCTCCACTGGCCGAGATGGGAGCTCGCCCGGTGGAAGGCCCGTTGCGGCGAGGATGCGGGCTGCGTCCGAGCCCACCCCGAGTCGCGGTTCACCGGTCTGCAGGACCACCTTCACGACGACTGGCTGGAGCGGCTGCTCGAGGGCGGCGTGGTGGGGCTCGCGGCCTTGCTGGCTCTCTTCGTCACCGCGCTCGCGGCCGCGCTCCGGAGCGGGACGCTGGAGGGGCTGGGGGTCTCCGCGGGGCTGGCATCGCTCGCCGCCCGGGCCACGGTCGATTTCCCGCTCTCCCGGCCGGCGGACCTGGTCCTGCTCGCCGTGCTCGCCGGGGCCGCTGCGCAGCAGTCGCTCGCCGAAAGCGTGGACCGTGACCGTGGTTCTCCGGGAGACTTGCCGCCGGACGGAGGGATCCCATGAATCGACTGGTCGTGCTGCTGGTGCTCGCCGCACCCGCGGTCGGCGGTGACTGGCAGAAGCGCGAGTCCGAGTTCTACGCAAAATCATCGGCCGAGCGGAAGCAGCTCGGGCTGGACGCGAAGGCGCTCAAGACCAAGTACCCGACCCCAGAGGTCACCTTCTCCGGGATCGGCTCGGGTGGTGGCGGCGCCGCCGCCAGCTGCGTCGCGCTCTGCCCGGGCAAGACGGGCAAGTTCGAGGTCAAGGGAAAGCTCCCCCCGGGAAGCCTGGTGGTCGTCCAGAGCAACGACGTCGAGGTCCTCGAGGAGAAGCAGACCGCCTCCGGCTGGGAGGCGACGGTGAAGGCCAGGCCCGATGCGCCGCCCGAGCTCCTCGGAGTCTCCGCCATCTCCGCGGTGTCGGCGATCCAGGTCCGCGTGCCCGGCCTGGAGATCGGCTGCGAGTACACCTTCACCTTCGAGGTCGCCGGCGACACGATGATCCTCAAGATCGCCTTCCCGTGCGGAAAGGAGGAGACGACCGCGTCCGGTGAGTGGCGCCGCGCGGGGAAGGTTCTCGGCACGTACACCTACCAGGTCCGGCGCGGGAACCACTCGCTGTCGCTCAACCGGCAGGCGGGCCAGGAGGAGGCGATGGCCCAGAGCCAGGGGATGATGGCCATGATGGAGTCGAAGGAGTGGAAGGCCCTCGACGCCAGGTTCAATGCGGTGATGGCCAAGATGACCGCCTGCACCAAGGGCCCGCAGAGCCAGATGGGCCCCTGCATGCAGGCGCTGCAGCCGGAGATGGACAGCATCGCAAAGGAGCGGCAGGCGCTGACGCTGGAGAGCGAGAAGAAGGGGTCGCTGGCGTTCGGGTGCGCCGAGCTCGACGTCCAGGCGAATGGCGGTCAGCTGAAGGGTCAGGCGAAGCAGTGTGCCGGACGGGCGAACGACGAGCGCGTGCCGGTCACCGGCCGATACACCTCTCCCTGAGGGAGACGCTCCTCGTCAGGGGGTGATCCGCTCCATCATCCGGGCGAAGGGGATCGTCTCCCGGACGTGGTGCAGCCCGCACACCCAGGCCACGGTGCGCTCCACGCCCAGTCCGAACCCCGCGTGGGGCACCGTCCCGTACCTGCGCAGGTCGAGGTACCAGCTGAACGCCTCGCGCGGCAGGTGCGCCTCGGAGATGCGCTTCTCCAGGGTCTCGAGGTCGTCCTCGCGCTGGCCGCCGCCGATGATCTCGCCGTAGCCCTCGGGAGCGAGCACGTCCATCCCCAGTGCGAGCCGCGGGTCCGGGTCCCGCTTGAAGTAGAAGGCCTTCAGCTCCACCGGGTAGCGGTGAACGATGACCGGCCGGTCGAACTGGTTGGCGAGCACCGTCTCCTCGTCGCCGCCGAAGTCGTCGCCGAACTTCGCCGGATGCCCGGCGGCCTTCAGCCGCTCGATGGCCTCCTCGTAGGTGATGCGCGGGAAGGGGGCCTGGACGTTCTTCAGCTTGCTCACGTCCCGCTCGAGGACCGAGACCAGCTCCTTCTCGTGCTTCTCGAGGACCCGGGCCACGATGAACGAGACCAGCCCCTCGGCGAGGATCATGTCCTCCTCCAGGGTCATGTAGGCGACCTCCGGCTCCACCATCCAGAACTCGGTCAGGTGCCGGCGGGTCTTGCTCTTCTCGGCGCGGAAGGTGGGGCCGAAGCAGTAGACCTTCCCCAGCGCCGCCGCCGCCGCCTCCATGTACAGCTGGCCCGACTGGGTCAGGTACGCGTTGCCGAGGTCGAAGTAGGGCACGGTGAAGAGGGTGCTGGTCCCCTCGCAGGCAGCCGGTGTGAAGATGGGCGCGTCCACCAGGGTGAAGCCGTTGCCATCGAAGTAGTCCCGGATGGCCTTCTCCACCGTCGCCCGGACCCGGAGGATGACGTTCTGGCGCGCGGACCGGAGCCAGAGGTGGCGGTGCTCCATGAGGTAGGCCACCCCGTGCTCCTTGGGGGTGATGGGGTAGTCCTTGGCCTCGGAGACGATCTCCAGCTCCTTCACCGAGAGCTCGAACCCGATGGGGCTCCGGGCGTCCTTCTTCACCAGCCCGCGGACGATGATCGCCGTCTCCTGGCCCAGGTGGTCCGCGTGGGCGAACTGCTCGGCCGGCACGTCGTTCTTGAAGACCACCGCCTGGATGACTCCGGTCCCGTCGCGGACCTGGAGGAAGTGGAGCTTCCCGCTGCTCCGCTTGTTGTAGAGCCAGCCGCGGAGCTCGACCTCCTGGTTCTCGTGGGCGGCGATGTTGCTGATGGTGACGACGGGGAGTGCCATGGCTGTCGCTCTTTACCATCGCCCCCCGGGGCAGGTAGGACCGTCCGACCACCCCATGAAGCTCAGCGAGCGGTACGACCCGAAGTCCCTGGAGCCCACCTGGCAGGAGCGCTGGGAGAGGACCGGCCTCTTCCGGGCCGACGCCCGGCCCCAGGCTCCCAAGAAGTACGTGCTGGAGATGCTGCCCTATCCGAGCGGCTCCATGCACATGGGACACGTCCGCAACTACCTGATCGGCGACGTCTACGCCCGGTACTTCCGGATGCGCGGGTTCGACGTGCTGCACCCGATGGGGTGGGACGCCTTCGGGCTCCCCGCCGAGAACGCCGCGATCAAGGACGGCGTGCACCCGGCGGTCCGGACGCGCGAGAACATCGAGCGCTTCCGCGCCGCGATGCGCTCGCTCGGCTTCGCCTACGACTGGACCCGGGAGGTCAACACCAGCGATCCCGAGTACTACCGGTGGAACCAGTGGTTCTTCCTCCGGCTGCTCGAGCGGGACATGGTGTACCGGCGTTTCAGCAAGGTGAACTGGTGCACGGGCTGCCTCACCGTCATCGCCAACGAGCAGGTGAAGGACGGGCGCTGCGAGCGCTGTGACTCGCCGGTGGTGGACCGCCAGATGCCGGAGTGGGCGTTCCGCATCACCCGGAACAGCGAGGACCTCCTCCAGGCGCTCGATGGGCTCACGGCCTGGCCGGAGCGCATCACCGCGGCCCAGCGGAACTGGATCGGCAAGAGCGAGGGCGCCGAGGCCGACTTCAAGACGGCCGACGGGCAGCCGATCCGCATCTTCACCACCCGGATCGACACCGTGTACGGAGCAACGGTGCTGGT
Source organism: Myxococcaceae bacterium (assembly GCA_017881345.1). Taxonomy (GTDB): domain Bacteria; phylum Myxococcota; class Myxococcia; order Myxococcales; family Myxococcaceae; genus RPRB01. The sequence goes on from JADGQZ010000352.1 coordinate 6,653, forward strand.
GCTCGCCCCGGACCACCCGATGGTGGCGGGCCTGACCGTGCCGAGCCGCAGGGCCGAGGTCGAGGCCTTCGCGGCGCGCATGGCGGCGCTGGGAAAGATCGAGCGAACGGCCGAGGGCGCGCCGAAGGAAGGCGTGTTCACCGGGGCGACCGCGACCAATCCCTTCACCGGTCAGCCGGTGCCCATCTGGGTCGCCAACTTCGTCCTCAGCGACTACGGCACCGGCGCGCTGATGGCGGTGCCGGCGCACGACACGCGCGACTTCGCCTTTGCCCGCAAGTACGGGCTGCCGGTGAAGCAGGTGGTGCGCCCGGCGGATGGTCGGGACCTCGGCCCGGTGGACGCCTGGACCGACTCGTTCAACGACGACGGCGTGCTGGTCGACTCCGGCGAGTTCACCCACCTGCCCTCGGAGGAGGCGCGCCGCCGGATGGGGGCCTGGCTCGAGCAGCGTGGGCTCGGCAAGCCGACCGTGACGTACCGCCAGAAGGACTGGGGCTTCAGCCGCCAGCGCTACTGGGGCACGCCGATCCCCATCGTCTACTGCGAGCGCTGCGACCCGGAGCGCAAGGGCATTCCCCTCCCGGACGACCAGCTCCCGGTCCGGCTCCCGGACATCGACACCCAGGCGGTGCTCACCGGCAAGGGGGAGCCGCCGCTGGCCAAGGTGAAGTCGTTCGTCGAGACCACGTGCCCGCGGTGCGGCGGCCCCGCCCGGCGCGAGGTGGAGACGATGGACACCTTCGTCGACTCCTGCTGGTACTACGCGCGCTACCTCTCGCCCCACTTCGAGGCGGCGCCATTCGACCGGGCCCTCGCGCATCGCTGGCTCCCGGTGGACATCTACGTCGGCGGTCCCGAGCACGCCGTCATGCACCTGCTGTACTTCCGGTTCTGGACCCGGTGGATGAAGATCCTCGGCCTGGTCCCGACGGACGAGCCCGTCACCCGGCTCGTCACCCAGGGCATCGTGAACGGGCCGGATGGGCGGAAGATGTCGAAGCGCTGGGGCAACGTCGTCGCCCCGGCCACCATCGTCGACAAGTACGGAGCGGACACCGTCCGCATGTACGTGCTCTTCGCCGGCCCGCCGGAGCGTGACTTCGACTGGAGCGACGAGCAGATGGAGGGGCAGGCCCGCTTCGTCAAGCGGGTGTGGGCGCTCGCTGCGACCCACCAGGACCTCGCCGCGGCCGCGACCCACGACGGGCCGTTCGAGGGCAAGGCGCTCGACATCCGCCGCGCCGCGCACAAGTGCGTGAAGCGGGTGGGGGAGGCCATCGACCGGCTCTCCTTCAACACCGCCATCTCCTTCGTCATGGAGTGCGTCAACTCCCTCTACGACGCCGGTCGGCCGGAGACTCCCGCCGAGGCCGCGGCCATGAGCGAGGCCATCCGGCTGGTCACCCGGGTCCTCACCCCCTTCGCCCCGCACGTGGCCGACGCCATCGCCGAGGGGTATGGCGCGAAGGACTCGACGCTGACGCTGGGCTGGCCCACCTTCGATGCCACGCTCGTCGTGGACGAGGTCCTACCCTACGCGGTCCAGGTGAACGGCAAGCTCCGAGGGGAGATCCGCATCGCCGCGGACGCAGGCGAGAGCGAGGTCCGGGCGATGGCCGAGGGCGAGGAGAAGGTCCGCGCGGCGCTGGCGGGCAAGGCGCTCCGGAAGGTGGTCTTCGTCCCGAAGCGGCTCATCAACTTCGTCGTCGGATGAGGAGCGCGCTCGCCGCCGTGGCGTGCGTGGCCGCGCTCGGCTGCAGCTACCACTTCACCGCCAGCGGGCCGGGCTTTCCCCAGGGCATCCAGCACGTCTCGGTGCCGGTGATCCTCAACCGCACCACCGAACCAGGCCTGGACGCCGTGTTCACCGAGGCGCTCCGCGAGCAGCTGTCGCGCACCGGCCACCTCGGGGGACAGGGCAGCGACGGCCGGCTGGAGGCCGAGCTCATCGCCGTCACGGCCGGGGTGGCGCAGCTCGCTCCGGGAACGTCGGGGGCGCTGACCTACCGCATCTCGGCGACGCTCCGGGTCCGACTATTCAAGGACGGGACGCTGCTCGCCACCACCGACGTCGCCGGCAGCGAGGATTACCTGCCGGCGCTCCGCGCCGACGTCATCACCACCGAGGCGAACCGCCAGGCGGCGCTCCGCCGACTCGCGAACGCGATCGCGACCGACGCCATCGCGCGGCTCTCGACGGGGTAGGGGAGGGAGCGACCGGCTCAGGCGTGGGCGGCCTGGGCGGCAGCGGCGAGCCGGGCGATGCGCCGACTCGCGTTCTTCTTGTGGAGCACACCCTTGCTCGCGGCCTTGTCCAGCGTGCGGGCGGCGGCGCGCAGCGCCTCCTGGGCGCGGGCGGGGTCCTTCGAGGCGAGCGCCTCGCGGGCCTTCTTCACCGCCGACTTGACCTGCGTACGGACGGCCTGGTTCCGGCCACGGCGTTTCATCGCCTGCCGGTTTCTCTTCTGGGCTGACTTGGTGTTCGCCACGGGGGGCCCTCCCTACCGGCCGGCCACCCCAGGCGTCAAGCGACACCCCATCGCTCCCCCGGCTTGACCGGAAATCGGGGGAGCCCGGTCGTTGGGCCATGCCTGTTGTGGAGAAGTGGGCCTTCTCAGCCCGCTAACCTCGCGTGCTGACTCGAAGGTGCCCGGCGCTGAAACCTTCTGCACGCCCGGCCGGTTGCCATGCGCTCGTCTCGCAATTGTCACGGTCCACAGCGTTCTCCCCAGATTGCACACAACTCCTGTGGGAACTCAGGAGCGCTCCACCGCTCGTCATCGGATGCGGATACACGTGCCCACAGGGTCGCAGAAGACCAGGGGACGCTCGGAGAGCACGGTGCCTCCCACCCCCCGCACTCGCGGGAGCGCCGCATCTGCACGGCCGGGGGCGTCGACGCTCAGCGTGATCGGCGACGCCGCACCCGGAGCGTAGGAGAAGCACAGTCCCGGTGTTTCGACGGACCACTCACCGCCGTCGACCTCCACGCTCCAGCCGAGCGCGGGCGCGACGGCGGTCCAGAACGCGTGCGCGCGCTCCAGGTCCGGCGCGCGGAGCTCGAGACGGGCAATCACCGCGCGGGCCGACATCGCCGGCGGAGGAACCGCAGCCTCGGCAGCCTTCGCCTCCTGCCAGAGCGCGTCCATCTCGGCGAGCGACGCGGTCCCGAACGGGACGCCGCGGGAGCGGAGACCCTCCTCCACGGCGTGGAAGCGTCGGGTGAAGCGGGAATTCGCCGCCCGGAGCGCGTCCTCCGCGGGGGTGGCGGTGAAGCGCGCCAGGTTGGCGAGGCTGAACAGCACGTCTCCCAGCTCGTGCTCGATGGCGCGGGCATCACCACCGGCGAGCGCCTCGTCGAGCTCGTCTAGCTCCTCGTCGAGCTTGGCCCGGACCCCGGCGACGTCCGGCCAGTCGAACCCGATGCGGGAGGCCTTCTCGGTGAGCCGCTCGGCGCGGAGCAGTGCGGGCGCGGCGGTGGGGACGCCGTCGAGCACCGAGCCTTCGCGGCCGTGCTTCCGCCGTCGCTCCTCGGCCTTGATGCGCGCCCAGTTCTGTAACACCTCCTCGGCACCGCCCACCGTCTTGCCCTCGAAGACATGGGGGTGACGGGAGACGATCTTGTCCGAGATCGCGGTCGCCACGTCGGCGAGGCCGAACTCTCCCAGCTCCCCGGCCAGCTGGGCGTGGAAGACGATCTGGAAGAGGAGATCGCCCAGCTCCTCGCAGAGGGCACGCCACGGCCCGCCCTCGCCCACCCGGTCCATCTCGTCCAGCACCTCGTAGGTCTCCTCCACGAGGTAGGGGCGGAGGGTACGGATGTCCTGCGCGCGGTCCCAGGGGCAGCCGCCCTCTGCGCGCAGGGTGCGCATGATTCCCTCCAGCCGCTCCACGGCGTCTCCCGAGCGTCCCATGTCCTCCTCGACCCGGGCCCCCTGTTTGACCCGGATGGAGGGCCCCGGCGTCGCTCGCCTATCATGGCTGCACCGCCTTCGATGCTCCCCCTCCGCGCGGTCCCCACGCTTCTCGCCATCCTCGTGCTCCTGGGCTCGGCGCCTGCAGCCGCTCAGATCGAGCCGCCGCGCCCGGTGGACGAGCTCGCCCCCGATGGTCCGGCCCCGCGTCCGGTCCGGACCCGCCGCGAGCCGCGTCCAGCCCCGCCGCCGGTCGCGAGCCCGGTGGAGGACGAGGCACAGGACCCACAGACCGCCGAACCTGCCCGGCCGCCGCCCCCGCCGCTTCGCCGGCCCGTGCGAGCCGGCGCCACCGCGGCTCCCGCTGCGCCGGTACCCGCCGCGACCGCCCCCACCGTCCCGGCCCGCGACAGGACGCCTCCGCCGCCGCTGGTCGTCCCCACCGAGGGCGACGACGCCATCCTCTCCACCTTCCACGCCTGGAGAGACGCCGAGCGCGCGCGCGACCCCAGGGCGTCCCGGACCGCGCGGGACCGGCTCGCCGAGCTGCGCGAGACCCTGGCCATCGCCGATCTGGAGTCGGTGAGCCTGGCGCTGCTCCGGGGAGCAAGGGTCCGCGCGGCAGGGAAGGACGGCGCGGGCGCGGTGGAGCTGGCGCAGTCCGCGGTCGCTCTCTCGCCGGAATCGGCCGACGCGCACTGGGGCCTGTTCCGGGCGCACCTCGGGAACGACCTCTTCGACCTTCGCCGGCTGTGGAGCGATGCCCTTGGCGCCGCGCGCACGGCGCTCGCCGATCCGCGGTGGAGCCGCGGCCTGCTCGGCGACCTCGGCGCCACCCTGCTCGTCGCCTGGCTCGCCACCGCCCTGGCCGCGCTGGTGGTCCTCTTCCTTCGCAGCGCTCCGTCCCTGATCCACGACGTCCATCACGCCTTTCCGCGGGGCGTGTCCCGCTGGCAGGCCGGCGCGCTGCTCATCCTGGTGCTGCTCCTGCCCTGGGCGTTCCGGATGGGGCTGCTCTTCCCCACGCTCGTTCTCTTCGCGGCGGTGACGCTCTACCTCGAGCCGAAGGAGCGCTGGCTGCTCGCGGTGCTGCTCGCCGGCGCCTGCCTCGTCCCGCCCCTTGCCGGGGCGCTGGTACAGGCCACGACCTTCGCCGGCACCCCGGCGGAGGACGTGCTGCAGCTCGAGCGGGGCGGACTCGAGGCCGCCGGCGCCGCCACGCACGTCGAGGCGCGGCTGTCCGCTGGCCGGGCGACCTACTCCGAGGTGTACGCGCTGGCACACTGGGAGTTCCGGCGCGGCAAGCTCGAGGGCGCGCGGGCGCACGCCGACCGGGCGCTCGCGCTCCGCCCCGGTGACGCCCGCAGCCAGACGTTGCTGGGGAACGTCGCCTTCGCCCAGACGCGCTGGCCCGAGGCCATCGCCGCGTACATCAAGGCCAGCGAGGCGGACCCCACGCTCCCAGACCCGCTGTGGAACGTGTCGCGGGTGTATCGCCGCCGGGCACGCACGGTCTCCGACGACGCGGTGGGGGCGGAGCTGGACCGGGCGCAGAACGCCGCGGCCGCGGCGCAGCGGCTCGACGAGCGGTTGATCACCCGGAGCGACCCTCCGGAGAGCCGCCCGGTGATGAACCTCACCGTCCTCTCCCCGGCGCTCTCGCGGACCGAGCCCCCGATCACCGACGGGCTGGAGCGGCGGTCCCGGGTGAGCGCGCAGCTGGCCCAGAGCCTGGTGGGGAACCTCGAGCCCGGCGCGGCGCTGCTGCTTCCCCTCGCGGGCGTGGTGGTGCTCGCCGGCCTCGGCTTCGTGCGGGGTGGCAAGGGGGTCAGTCAGAGCTGCAGCAAGTGCGGCCGGGCGGTGTGCCGCCGCTGCGATCCGGAGCTGGTCGAGGGTGGTCACCTCTGCCACCAGTGCGTCAACGTCTACACCCGTCGCGGCAAGGTGGCGCCGATGGCCAAGGTGAACAAGGAGATGGAGGTTCGCCACCACCAGGCGTGGGTGAGCCGCTGGGCCTACGGGCTCGGGCTGGTGTGGTCGGGTGCCGGGCACCTCTTCACCGGGGTGCCGGTGCGCGGCGCGCTGCACGCCTTCGTGTTCGCCTTCGCCATCGGGGTGGCCCTCAACCGTGAGGGTCTGCTCCGCACGCCGGGGCTCTCGGCGGGGACGCTGCTGTGGGTGGTCCTGGCGCTGGTGCTGCTCGCCGCGACCTGGAGCTCCTCGCTTCGTCACCTGGCGAAGGAGAGGGGTTAGCCCGCATGGCCCTGGCCGGCACCCTCAAGGACTTCGGCATCGCCGACATCCTGCAGCTCATCGCCCAGCAGCAGAAGACCGGCGTCCTGCATCTCCGGTCCAAGGACCAGGAGGTCAAGGTCGGCTTCGTGGACGGGGCGATCGTCTCCGCCGAGAGCGCCACCAAGAAGAAGCGCGACCTCTTCGGAAATCTCCTGGTCGCCGCCGAGCTGATCACCGAGGCGCAGCTCGAGCTGGCGCTCGAGACGCAGAAGCGCTCGCTGCAGCGGCTGGGAGACTGCCTCATCTCGCAGGGCGTCCTCACCAAGGAGCAGTACCGGCGGATGGCGCAGCTGCAGTTCAGCGAGACGCTCTACCGCCTCTTCACCTGGAAGACCGGGACCTACGAGTTCGAGCAGGGCCCCGTCCATCACGACACGCACGACCTCGATCCGGTCCGGGCCGAGTCGGTCCTGATGGAAGGCTTCCGGATGGTCGACGAGTGGCCGGTCATCCGGAAGCGGATCCCGCGCTACGACCTCGTCTTCGCGCCGGGCAAGTTCCTCCCTCCCGAGGGTGGGCCCATCGACTCCGCGGCCGACTTCGCCTCCATCGGCCCCTCCGAGCGCCGGGTCTTCGCGCTGGTCAACGGCTATCGCGACGTGCGGAAGCTCATCGACCTGTCGTGTCTCGGCGAGTTCGAGACCTGCAAGGCGCTCTGCAACCTGGCCAACCTCGGCCACGTCAGTGCGCTGATGCCGGTCGGCGAGCCGGACCTGCCCGAGGACGACATCGGCTTCGGCGACCGGGTGCGTGGAGCGCTGGGGCGTCTGGCGGTGAGCATGGTGGTGCTGGCCGGCATCGTGGGCGTCCTGCTCGGGACGCAGCTGAACCCCTGGGCGGTTCGCTCCAGCACCGGGGCCGGGTTCGCCGAGGGGGTGCTCCGGCAGCAGATCACCCGTGCCCAGGTGAGCCGCATCGAGGGCGCCCTGGCGGTGTACCGGCTGGAGCGTGGGGACGTCCCGACCTCGCTCGAGGCGCTCGTCGAGCAGGGGCTTCTATCGTCCAGTGATGTGCGCTTCCCGTGGGCGGAGCGTTACTACTACCGCCGCGTGGGGCCCCAGGAGTTCATCCTCCTGCCGCCCTTGCGCTAGCCTCCCCGGTTGGTGCCGCGCCCCCGGTCCGGGCGCACTTGAAAGGAACCGTTGCCCACCGCCTCTCCCCGTGACAGCGCGCTCGTGACCACTGCCCGGGTGGACCTCCGGGACAACGACGTCGCCCTCGGCGTCTCCGGTCACCATGCAGAGAACCTCAAGGCCATCGAGCGCCGGCTGGGTGTGCGGGTGGGGCAACGCGGAACCGAGCTGCACCTCTCCGGGCCGGCGGATGCCGTCGCCTCGGCGGTGCGGCTGGTGGAGCAGCTCGAGACCATCCTCCGCGCGGGCCAGCCGGTCCTGCGCGAGGACGTGGAGCAGGGGCTGAAGATGCTCGGCCGGGGCACCGCTCCCGAGCACGGCCTCGACACGCTCGTCCTCGGCCCGGTGCTGTCCCGCGCCGGGCGCAACGTCGCGCCGAAGAGCCCGGCGCAGAAGCGCTACGTCGACGCCATCCGCCGGGACGACATCGTCTTCGGCATCGGCCCCGCGGGGACCGGGAAGACGTACCTCGCGATGGCGATGGCCGTCGCGGCGCTGCAGGCCCGAACGGTGAAGCGCATCGTCCTCGCCCGGCCGGCCGTCGAGGCGGGTGAGAAGCTGGGCTTCCTCCCCGGTGACCTGGCGGAGAAGGTGAACCCCTACCTCCGGCCGCTCTACGACGCGCTCCACGACATGATGGACGTGGGCCGGGCGGCGCAGCTGGTGGAGCAGGGGACGGTGGAGGTCGCGCCGCTCGCCTTCATGCGCGGGCGCACGCTGAACGACGCCTTCGTCATCCTCGACGAGGCGCAGAACACCACCGTCGAGCAGATGAAGATGTTCCTCACCCGGCTCGGATTCCACAGCAAGGCCGTGGTGACGGGCGACGTCACCCAGGTGGATCTGCCGCAGGGCCGCATGTCGGGGCTGTCGCACGCGCGGCGCATCCTCGAGGGAGTCGAGGGGATCTCCTTCTGCACCTTCAGCGAGGTCGACGTCGTTCGCCATCCGCTGGTGCAGGAGGTCATCCGGGCGTACGAGCGCGCGGACGTCGAGACGAAGGCAGCCGAGGCGGCGCGCCCCGACGCCCCGCCACCGCGCGACCCCGAGCCAGAGGCGAGCTGAGACGCCGAGGGCAGAGGCGTCCGGGTCGAGGGGACGTCCGGAAATGGGATCCCCGGTCCCGGGGGTGGCCGCCCGTCCGAACGTTTCCGGGCTGTTGGCCCGGAAAGCCGGGCGCTGGCGCCGTGTGACGGGCTGGCACGCCATTCGCTGAAGGCCCTTCCCGCATGAGCCCGTCCACCGCCGGAGCCACGTCGCGTCCACGTCCCCTGGCCGGTCTCGGCAAGGACCTGCAGGTGGCCGTCCGACGGCTGTCCAAGGACCGGGGCTTCACCGCCACCGCAGTCCTCACGCTCGCGCTCGCCACCGGCGCGACGACTGCCGTCTTCACCCTGGTGAATGCGGTGCTCCTGCGACCGCTCGCCTACCGTGCGCCGGAGCAGCTGGTGCGAATCTACGACACGCAACCGGAGGTGCCCCAGGCCTCGGTCTCGGTCCCCGACGCGCACGACTGGATCACCCAGTCGCGGAGCCTGAGCGGGCTCGCGCTCTTCGCCCAGACCAACAAGAGCCTCTCCGGTGAGGGCGAGCCGCTGAGGGTCTCGACCCAGCGGATGAACGCGGGCGCGCTCCGGGTGCTGGGCCTCCCGCCGCTGCTGGGGCGCGAGTTCGCCGAGGACGAGGACCGTGTTGGCGGGCCCGCGGTGGCGATGCTCGGCGAGCGATTCTGGCGGAAGCAGTTCGCCGGTCGTCCGGACATCGTGGGGAGCACCGTCGTCATCGATGGCCGCGACCACACCGTCCTCGGAGTCGTCCGCGAGCAGCCGCACTGGCTCGGCGACTCCGACCTCTGGGTTCCGCTCCAGAACGATCCCGCCCTCTCGCCCCGCGGCACCCACTTCATGAACGCCGTCGGCCGGCTCGCGCCCGGCGTGACGGTGGCCGCGGCGCAGAAGGACCTCCTGTCGGTCGTGAAGTCGATTGCCCGCGAGTACCCGGATTACCAGTACCACGGCATCGAGGTGGTCCCCTGGCAGGACGAGCTCCTCGGGGAGGCGCGCACCTCGCTCGGCGCCCTCGGGGCGGTGGTCGGGCTGGTGCTGCTCATCGCCTGCGTGAACCTGGCGAACCTCCTGCTCGCGCGCGGAGCGGCGCGCCGGCGCGAGGTGGCGGTCCGGATGGCGCTCGGTGCCGACCGCTGGCGGGTGGCCCGGGCCCTGCTGGCCGAGGCGGGGGTGCTCTCGGTGCTCGGGACTGCCCTCGGGCTCCTGGTGGGATGGGTGGGTGCCGCGGTGCTCAGAGGCGCGCTGCCCATCCGTGCCCCGGCGCTGGCGAACGCCGTGGGGCTCGACGCCCGGGTGCTGGCCTTCTCCATGGTGCTGTGCGTGCTGACCACCGGGCTCTTCGGCGTCCTGCCCTCGCTTCTCCTCGCCCGGGGCGACCTGGCCGCTGTCCGGGGGGAGATGCGGAGCGCGCTCGGCCACCGCACCCAGTGGCTCCAGTCGGGGCTGGTGATCTTCGAGGTCGCGCTCGCCCTCGCTCCACTGCTCGGTGCGGCGCTGGTGCTCCAGAGCATGGACCGGCTCCTGCACCAGGACCCGGGATTCCGACCCGAGCACGCGGTCGCCTTCCGGGTCCAGCTGCCCCCGGAGCGGTACCGCGACGACGCGTCGAAGCGGGCGATGCTCGCGGCGTTCCTCCCGCGGCTGAGGGCGTTGCCCGGGGTGAGCTACGCCGGCGCGATCAACGACCTGCCTCTGAGCGGGAGCAACACCAACGGGAACTTCTCCATCGAGGGACAGACCTTCGACAAGGCCCACGAGCCGGCGATCGAGTACCGCTTCGCCTCGCCCGGCTACGTCGAGGCCATGGGCATCCCGCTCAAGGAGGGACGCTCGCTCGAGGACTCCGACCGGGCCGGTGCCGAGCCGGTGGCGCTGGTCAACGTCGAGGCGGTGCGGCGCTTCTGGGCGGGGAAGTCGCCACTCGGTGCGCGGATCCGCCCGGGAGACGACGAGGATCACTTGCCATGGCGTCGGATCGTCGGAGTGGTGGGGGACGTGCACCACAACGGTCTCGGAGAGAAGCCGCGGCCCGAGACCTACTACCCGCTCGATCAGGACACCTCCGGGCGGTTGACCTTCGTGCTCCGGAGCCGCGAGGCGCTGGCCCCTCTCGCCTCGGCCGCCCGGCGCGAGCTGGCAGCGGTGGATCCCGGTCTCTCCCTCTTCGAGGTGAAGTCGCTCGAGGACCGGCTCTCCGATTCGGTCGCTGCGCCTCGATCGGCGGGCGTGTTGCTCGGTCTGTTCGCCGGCCTCGCGGTGTTGCTCGCCGCTGCCGGCGTCTACGGAGTGCTCGCCTTCAGCGTGGCCCAGCGGACGCGGGAGATCGGCATCCGGATGGCCATTGGCGCCTCGGCGCGGTCGGTCCGCTGGTGGATCCTCCGCCGGGCGCTGACGCTGGCCGGGATTGGCATCGTCGCCGGCCTCGGCGGTGCGCTCATCCTCGGCCGCTCGCTGCAGCAGCTTCTCTTCGAGGTGGCGCCGTCCGATCCTCCCACCGCGCTCGCCGCAGCGGCGATGCTGTCGCTGGTGACGCTCGCCGCGGCGCTCGTGCCGGCTCAGCGGGCCACGCGCGTGGACCCGCAGGAGGCACTTCGCGCGGAGTGAGTGCCCACCCCAGAACACACCTCCGCTCCTGCGGGCGGCTGCCACTGCCTGCTCGGCTGGGTTCGCCCGCTTGTGCGCTGTCGTCCCCGGGCCGTAGCGTGCGCCGCTCTTGGAAGACGACGCCAAAGGCCGGTGGCGCGCGGACCTGCGCCGGGCTCTACCCGCGCTGACCTTGCTCGTCGTGGTCTCGGTGCTGGCCGGCCTGCTGGTCGCGCCCGGGTTCGCGGTGCAGACCCTGCCCCAGCTCCGGCCCGAGGACGTGGGGCGGCCGTTCGAGAGCCCGTCGGCGGCGGGGTTCAAGGCCACCCGTGACTACGACCTGCCGGACGCCGCGCTCACCGATCGCCGCCGCCAGGAGGCCCGGGCCGGCATCCGCCCGGTCTTCGACTTCAACCCCGCGGTCGTCCCCGACGTCCAGCGCTCGGTGCACGAGGGCTTCGACGCGCTCCGGACCGCGCTCACCCGGCTCGACGCCCCGGCCAGGCCCGCTCCGGGCAAGCGCCGGGCCGAGCCGGTGGACCCCTCGGTCCTGGTGCAGGCCCGCCAGGGGTTCGAGCAGCGCCTGTTCGACGTGGACGACGAGGACTGGAAGGCGCTGGTGGATGCGCGCGCTGCGACCGAGGTGGAGCACGCCGTGCTCTCGGTGCTGTCCCGTGGCTTCGTGGCGCCGGTGGTGGGCGTGCGAGAGGACCTCGGCCCCCCGGGGAGCTTCCTGACCCTTCGCGATCTGAACGACGGCTCCGAGCATCCGAGCGCGGTGGTCGCCCCCGCGGTGCTCGACGTACGCGAGGCGCGCACCGAGATGGACCGCTGGGCGAGCCTTCCGGGGAATCTGCTCCCCGACGCGCCGGCGCTCCTCCGCCGCGCCGCCCTGCGCATCGCCAAGCGCGCGCTCCGGCCGAACCTCACCGCCAACATCGCCGAGACCGAGCGGCGCCGGGCCCTCGCCGCGGCCGGGGTGAAGGACGCCGTCATCCAGATCAAGCGGGGCCAGAAGATCATCGGTGACGGTGAGCTGGTCACCCCGGACCACCTGCGCATGCTGGCTGCGATGCGGGCCCAGACCGACCGCTTCGACGTCTTCGAGGCGAGCGGGGGGACCGCCGCGCTGGTGGCGCTGCTGCTGGCCGGCATCTGGACCTTCCACCGGAAGGCCTTCCGCCGTTTCCGCCCCACCCGGCGCGACGGGCTGCTGCTCGGGGTGCTGCTCCTGATGTTCCTCGGCGCCTTCCGTCTTGCGGCGGCGGTCGCCGAGGCGCTGCACGACCGCTGGCCCACGCTGCCGCTCCAGGCGCTGCTGGTCCTCCTCCCCATCGCGGCGGGGGCGATGCTGGTCCGGCTCCTCCTCAACCAGGAGCTGGCGCTCTTCTTCGGGCTCGTCCTCTCGATGCTGGTGGGGGTGATGCTCGGCAACTCCCTGTTCTTCGCCGTCTACGGCCTGCTCGGAAGCCTGGTGGCGGCGAGGCAGGTGGCGCGGGCGCGCGACCGGGCCGCGCTCTTCCGCAGCGGCGTGTGGGTGGGCCTGATGAACGCCGGGGTGGTGCTGGCGTTCGCGCTGGCGGCAGGGAAGGGGCCGGCGCGGGACGCCCTGCTCACCGCAGCCTTCGCGGCCGTGGGCTCGGCGCTCATCGTCCCCACGCTGGTGCTGGCGCTCACGCCGCTGCTCGAGCTCGGCTTCGGGTACGCCAGCGACCTCAAGCTGCTCGAGCTGGCCAACCTGAACCACCCCGCGCTCAAGGAGCTCATCGTCCAGAGCCCGGGCACGTACCACCACAGCATCATCGTCGGGAGCCTGGTGGAGGCCGCGGCAGAGGCCACGGGCTGCAACCCGCTCCTCGGCCGGACGTGCGCCTACTACCACGACATCGGCAAGGGGAAGAACCCGCTCTACTTCGGTGAGAACCAGAAGGGCGAGAACCCGCACGACTGTCTGGCGCCCGGGATGAGCGCGGTCATCATCAAGCGCCACGTCACCGACGGGCTCGACCTCGCCCGGCGCTACAAGCTCCCCCGCGCGGTGCAGGACGTCATCGCCCAGCACCACGGGACGCGCCTGGTGGGCTACTTCCACCACCGCGCGCTCAAGGAAGCCGAGGGGCGCGAGGGAGCGGTTGAGGACGCGGTGTTCCGCTACCTCGGCCCCCGCCCACAGTTCCGTGAGGCCGCGCTCGTCATGCTGGCCGACGCGGTGGAGGCGGCGAGCCGGGCGATGCCCGAACCCACCACCGAGCGGCTCCAGGCGCTGGTGCAGCGGATCATCACCGCGGTCTTCACCGAGGGGCAGCTCGACGAGTGCGACCTGACGCTCCGGGACCTCAACGCCATCTCGCTGTCCTTCCTGAACACCCTCGAGGGCATCTACCACTCGCGGCCGGCGTACCCGCCCGGAGCGCTCGGGGGTGCCCGTCCGCCGGCGCTGGTCGTGGCGCCCGAGACGCGGACGGTCCAGCGGCGGTCCTGATCAGCCGTCGGCGTCCGGGGGCGGCTCGGTGGCGAGGAGCCGTCGCAGGTACCGGTCCGGGTCGTTGAGGAAGTCCCGGGTCAGCGCGTAGTGCTCGGTGTCCCGGTAGGCCACCGCCTCGATTCTCTCGCCGTCGAGCCGGAGCAGGCGGGCGCCGGGAAACGCCATCACGATGGAGTGGCGCGGCATGGACGGCGCGCGAGGTTAGCATCGGCTCCGATGAGCCCCCCTGGAGCCCGTGGCCCCCGCCCGCCGAGCGTGGTCGAGGTCCGCTCGGACGGACTGCCCGCTGCCGCGGCCCATCTCCGGCAGCTCCGGCGGAGCGCGGGCCGCTTCCTCGCGGCGCTCGACCTCGAGGGCGTGGAGCTGTCCATCCTCCTCACCGGCGACGCGGGCATCCGCGCGCTGAACCGGAGATGGCGCCGCAAGGACCGCCCCACCGACGTCCTGAGCTTCCCGGCCGGGTCGTCGCCCCCCCGAGCGACGGGTCCCCGCCACCTCGGCGACGTCATCGTGTCGCTCGACACCGCGCGGCGGCAGGCCCGCGCCCATCGGCGCTCTCTCGCCGAGGAGCTGGACCTCTATCTGGCCCACGGACTGCTGCACCTGCTCGGACACGACCACCACCGCCGCGGGGAGGCCCGGCGGATGGCCGAGATGGAGTGCAAGCTGCTCGGCCGGCCCGGCATGGTGCCCTAGTCTCCGGACGACGCCTCGCGTCGGGACTGCACGCGCGTTCCCGCGGGTTCTGCTAGGAGCACCCCGGCCGATGTCCGCCGTCGCCCTTCCACCCTCGCCAGCATCCCCCCGGGGCTTCGCCTCGGTGCCCACCCGCCGCGAGCGCGTTCTCGTGCCCTGGCGGCTCGGCGCCCTGGTGCTCACCGGCCTGCTCGGCGCGGCGGCGTTTCCCATCGCCTTCCCGGTCGGCCCGCGGCGGGAGCTCTTCGGCTCGGGCATCCTCGAGCCGCTGGCCTTCGTGTGCCTCGTCCCGATGCTCCTCGCCATCCGGCGGCTCTCGCCGTGGCGGGCCTTCGGCGCCGGGCTGCTCGCGGGCATGGTCTTCTTCACCGGCGCCTTCTGGTGGGTGAACGTGGCGATGGTGACCTTCGGCGGGATGCCGAACTGGCTCAGCATCCCCGCCCTCGAGCTGCTGGTGGCCTGGTGCGCCTTTCACTGGGCCATCGCCGCGGGGCTGCTGCGGCTCCTCGAGCGGGGTCTCGGCTGGTCGATGGGCTGGACCGTCGGCCCGGTGTGGATGGCCACCGAGCTGATGCGGAACTACTTCTGCTCGGGCTTCCCCTGGGCGAACCTTGGCTACACCCAGACGCGGAACCTCTGGTTCCACCAGGTGGCGAGCCTCGGCGGCGTCTACGGCATCGCGCTCGCCGTGGCGCTGGTGAACGGCGCCCTCTACGAGGCGTGGCGGTGGTGGCGGCTCCGGGAGCGGTCCATGCCCCGGGTGCTCCTCGGCCTCGCCGCCGCGGTGCTGGTGCTCGGCCACGTCTATGGCGCGTTCCACGTCCGGGCGATGGACCGGGCAGCGGCGGCGGCGCCCCGGGTCAAGGTGGCGGTGGTGCAGGCCAACGTCGACCAGAAGCTCAAGATGGGCCGGGGCAGCTCCCGGGCGGCCACCATCCTCTCCCGGTACCTCCCGCCCACCGCCGCGGCGGACGCTGCCGGGGCCGAGATCATCATCTGGCCCGAGGGAAGCTACCCGCTCGCGTTCCCCACCGGGGTGACGCGGCTGACCGAGGCCGGGCTACCGCAGGGCGGCTACCGGGCCGGGGTCCTGGTGGGAGTGGACGTCTTCGACCCGAAGAACCTCCGCAAGGGCAACGAGAACGCCGCGTTCCTGCTCGAGCCCACGCTGGGCATCGCGCACCACTACGTGAAGAATCACCTCGTCCCCTTCGGGGAGTACGTCCCCCTGAGCCTCGACGAGGTCCTGCCGATCGGGAACATCGTGGGGGCGAGCTTCGCGCCCGGAACCGACCTCGGCCCGGCGGTCCTTCGCCGGCCCGGAGGACCCCCGGTGCGGCTCGGGATCGAGATCTGCTTCGACGCCATCTTCCCGGAGATCTCCCGCACCTACGCCCGGAACGGCGCGCAGGTGCTGGTGAACATGACCAACGATGCCTGGTACGGCTTCTCCTCGGCCCCCTTCCAGTTCCTCCGGATGGTGGCGACGCGGGCGGTGGAGACCGGCAGGCCCGTGGCGCGCGCCGCCAACACCGGGGTGAGCGCATTCATCGACCCGGTCGGCCGGGTGTCGGACGCCACCGACGTGGGCATCGTCCCCAGCGACCGGCTGTCGGTGTCCGCCGCCGAGCTGACCGGTCCTGAGTGGCGCATGGCGAGCTTGCCGCTCCTCGAGGGCAGCACGCCGTACGTTGTCATCGGAGACGTTCCCGCGTACGTTGCCGCGCTCTTCGCCGGGCTCGCGGGGCTGGTCGCCCTCATCCGCCTCCGCCTCAGCCGCTCCCGGCCGCACGGAACTTCCTGACGCCATGCCCATCGACGCGACGGAACGAATCGGCTCCCTGCAGGCGCGCCTGGACGCGCTCCGGGGGCATCTTTGACCTCGACCGCAAGCGTTCGCGCATCGCGCTGATCGACCGGGACGCAGGCCAGCCCGACTTCTGGAACGATCAGGTCAAGGCGCAGGGTGTCCTCAAGGAGAAGTCCGCGCTCACCGCCCAGGTCGAGGGCTTCGAGCGGGTGGACCGCGCGCTCGACGACGCACGGACGCTGCTCGAGCTCGCCGCCGAGGCGAACGACGACGCGGCGCGCGCCGAGGCCGAGAGCTCGCTCGACGCGGTCGAGCGCGAGGTGGAGAAGCTCGAGCTCCGGCGGATGCTCTCCGGCGACAACGACGGCGCCAACGCCTACATGGAGATCAACGCCGGGGCCGGGGGCACCGAGTCCATGGACTGGGCGGCGATGCTGCTCCGCATGTACACGCGGTACGCCGAGGCGAAGGACTGGACGGTGGAGATCAACGACTTCGTGGCCGGCGAGGAGGCGGGCCTGAAGAACGTCTCCATCAAGGTGACCGGCGAGAACGCCTACGGATACCTCAAGGCCGAGAACGGCGTGCACCGCCTGGTCCGGATCAGCCCCTTCGACGCCAACGCCCGCCGCCAGACCTCCTTCGCCTCGGTGACCGTCTACCCCGAGGTGGACGACGACATCGTCATCGACATCCCGGAGAAGGACGTCCGCGTCGACGTGTACCGGGCGAGCGGGGCAGGGGGGCAGAAGGTCAACAAGACCTCGTCCGCGGTCCGGCTGACCCACGTCCCCTCGGGCATCACGGTGGCGATGCAGAACGAGCGCAGCCAGCACGCCAACCGGGACATGGCCTGGAAGATCCTCCGCTCGCGCCTCTACGACCTCGAGCTGCAGAAGCGGAACCAGGCCCGCGACGAGGCCGAGTCGCAGAAGAAGGACATCGCCTTCGGTTCGCAGATCCGCAGCTACGTGCTCGCCCCGTACCGGCTGGTGAAGGACCTCCGGACCGGGGTGGAGACGGGCAACGTGGACGCGGTGCTGGACGGGAAGCTGGACGACTTCGTCACTGCCCAGCTCCTCGGCGTGAAGAACCCCAACCGGACCGTTCCGGAGTAGGACACCCCCCGTGAGCGACGAGACCGAATCGGCGAAGGAGCACGAGCTCTACAGCCAGCGGCTGGAGAAGGCCGAGCGCTGGCGGGCCCTGGGCTGCAACCCGTTCGGCAACGGGTTCCGTCCGGCCGACCTGGCCGGGGACATCGCCCGGAAGCACGCCGCGGACACCGCCGAGCAGCTCGAGGCCGCGCCGCCGTCCCATTCGATCGCCGGGCGGGTGGTGGCCCTCCGCAGCTTCGGCAAGGCCGCCTTCATCAAGCTCCGGGATCGGAGCGGCGAACTTCAGATCCACGTGAAGAAGGACGTCCTGGGCGACCAGTTCGAGCGCTTCAAGCTCACCGACCTCGGCGACTTCGTGGGGGTGAAGGGCACGCTCTTCCGGAGCAAGACCGGGGAGCTGACGCTGGCCGCCACCGAGTACCTGCCGCTCACCAAGGCGCTGCGGGCGCCCCCCGAGAAGTGGCACGGCCTGGCCGACGTGGAGACGCGCTACCGGCAGCGGTACCTGGACCTGGCCTGGAATCCCGAGGTGAAGGAGGTCTTTCTCCGCCGCACGGCGCTGGTCCGCTACCTCCGCGAGTTCCTCGACCGGCGTGGGTTCGTGGAGGTCGAGACGCCGATGATGCACCCCCTGGTGAGCGGGGCGGCGGCGCGGCCCTTCACCACCCACCACAACGCGCTCGACATCCCGCTCTTCCTCCGCATCGCGCCCGAGCTGTACCTCAAGCGCCTGGTGGTGGGCGGCCTGGAGCGGGTCTACGAGATCAACCGCAACTTCCGGAACGAGGGCATCAGCACCCGGCACAACCCCGAGTTCACGATGCTCGAGTGGTACCAGGCCTACGCCACCTTCGAGGACATGATGGGCTGCACCGAGGAGATGCTCTCCGGGGCGGCCGAGCGGGTGACCGGGTCCCTCCGGGTGCCCTACCAGGGCCAGACCATCGACTTCACGCCGCCGTGGCCACGGCTCCCGATGGCCGAGGCGGTGCGCCAGGCCTTCCCGGCCCTGTCCGAGTCGGACCTGAAGGACGCCGACCGGCTCCGGGCGGAGATGGCTCCCCGCCTCTCCGAGTCCGAGCGCAAGCACCTGGACGCCCTCGGTCCGGGCGCGATGCTGGCGGTGCTCTTCGAGCACGGGGTGGAGGGCCGGCTGGTCCAGCCCACCTTCGTCACCGACTTCCCCACGGAGATCAGCCCCCTGGCCCGGAGAAACGACACCCGGCCCGAAATCGCCGACCGGTTCGAGCTGTTCATCGTGGGCCGGGAGATCGCCAACGGGTTCAGCGAGCTGAACGACCCGCTCGATCAGAAGGGACGCTTCGAGGCCCAGCTGGAGGCCAAGCGGCGAGGGGCCACCGAGACGATGGACTACGACGAGGACTACATCCGGGCGCTCGAGCAGGGCATGCCTCCCACGGGCGGCGAGGGCCTGGGCGTGGACCGGCTGGCGATGCTCCTCACCGACACGCCGTCCATCCGCGACGTCATCCTCTTTCCGCTGCTCAAGCCCGAGAAGCGCTGATGGACGAGCCGCTCGCGCTCGGCCTCGCCTCGCCCGCCCCGACCCGCGCCCGGTGGGTGCTCCGGGGCGTGGGTGCGGCGCTGGTGCTCACCGGCGCGGCGCTCGCGGCGGTGGTGCTGGGGCGGACCGGCGCCTGGGGGCCGGTGCTCGCCCGCCTCTCGCTCGGTGCGTTCGGCTGGGGTCCGCTCGTGGGCGCGGTGAGCGGCGTGCTCGAGGCGCGGCGGGCCGCCGCCCCCGGGGCGTCCCTCGTCCTGCTCGGGCCGGCGGCGGCGGCGTGGCTCGTCGGCTGGGCGCTGGTGGCCCTCGGCGCGGCGCGGAAGGCGGACGGCGTTCCGGTGGTC
>JADGQZ010000039.1 GCA_017881345.1 Myxococcaceae bacterium
GCGGCATGAAGGGCGTCGCCACGCACAGCGCCACGAGGATCACCGCCACCGTGGCCGTCACCCACCGTCCGCGCGGGGTGCGCGGGCGTGAGGCACGGAGATAGAGCAGGAGCCCGCCCCCGAGGACAGCGAGCTCGGCGCCCAGTGCCCACCAGCGGTGGTTCCAGAGCCCGAAGCCCAGCTTGGGCGAGCCTTCGCCCAGGAGCGGCATGTCGGGCGTGTGCATCGGCACGTCGAGCAGGAAGTGCGAGAAGACGGCCAGTCCGACCATGGCCGCTCCGGCGACCGGTGCCCGCCGGAGGAGGAGCACTCCACCAACGGCGAGCCCGGCCCAGACGAGCGACCCGACCAGGCTGTGGCTGTACGGCATGAAGTACAGGTCGTACGCGTTGTACTCGGTGAAGCCGGGGACGATGCGCATCTTCTCGATGCCCAGCAGTACGAACGTGAAGAAGAGCAGGTCGAGGCCCTGCACTGCGAGGAACAGCCCGCCGAGCGAGAGGCGTGGGTTTGCCCGCTTCAGCGCCAGCGAGACTCCGTAGTGGCCGATGAACATCCCTCCACCTCTCCGTCCCGGACCAGCGCGCGCCCCACCCCAAGACCTGGATCGGGGCGGTCGCGTGGTCGCCTCCCGCACCGAGAGCTCGTATATCAACGTCCCCGCCGCTGCTACCCGGCGACGTCACGCGATTCGTCAGAATTCGACGACGGCTGCAGGGCGCGTCGAGCGCTGGGTCATCTTGCGACCCGAGCTGCGCCAGCGCTGCAAGAGGGCGTCGACAGACCAGGGTCCCGGCCCGCTGGCGAGAAGAAAGACGCAGGACAGCAGTTGCGCGTAGTCCGAACGGCTCTCGTGGAGTACCGCCCACCATCCGGTGAACGGGGGCGCTGGAGGTCGTGGCAAGGGCGACGTTCCGAAGTACAGAGCAATCTTGGTCGAGAGGATGGCCACCACCATCTCGACGATGAAGGGAACGCTGATCAGCCGCGTTCCGAGCCCGCTCATGAGCAGCAGCCCTCCGACGATCTCCAGGAGAGCAATCGCCGGCGCGAGCACTCCTGGCATCGGCATGCCCAGCCTGGTGAATCGGCCCACGCCCTGATTCGCGTATGCGAACTTGAGCAGGCCCTCGGAGAGGAAGACACCGCCGGCCATGAGCCGGATGATGAGCGCGGATCTCGGCCCCGATGTGGAGGGGTGAGTGAAGAAGCGAATGAGGTCTTTCAGGTGCATGGTCGTTTGTTCTCCGGAAGCGCCCGAAATCGGGAGCGCGTGCGCGAACAGATTCGCCGAGGTCTCCGTCTATTCCCCGCAGCACGGAGAAGAGGCCGGCACGGGCTCCGCTTCGGAGCGGTGGCGGACCCAGGCGCACCGACGCAGCGCGATCGGCTTCACGGTTGGCGTCGATGGAATCAAGACCCGGGCTGCGAAGTCTCTTCGGTGTTCGCCCTGCAGGGGCAAAACACGGAGATGAGAGATGCACCCACTGACTCGTTCGCTGTTCCTGCTGTCCCTTTCCGCTGCTCCGCTCGCCGTCGCAGGCAGTCCAGCGAAGGCAGTCGCCCCGTCGGCGGAGGTGGCCTCGACCGCCACTGTCGCCTCCGTCGAGCCCACCTCCAAGGACGTGGCCCGCGTTCGCACCGAGGTCCGCGATCTCGAGGCCACGCTGAATGCGATCCGCCGCGAGGTCGCGCAGCTCCGGGAGCAGGCGGATGCCGAGACCCGAGCGCTCGGCGAGCCAGTCGACCAGTTCCACTGGGGCCAGAGTCCGTGAGGCTGAGCCGGCAGTTCTGACCCACCGTGCGCAGGCACCAGGGTCAGAACTGCCCGGTTCCAGTGGCCGCGACGCAGCGCGGGATGAAGCCCGCGACCCCCGTCGCGTGGATCGCCGAGAGGTCCCCGTCGCCAGTGTGCATCACCGGGCCGTTCTCGTACGTCGAGCGGCGTCCAGCTATCGCCGCCTGCGCGAGGAGGAACGCCGCGCTGGTCGAGTCGGCGACTTGCGGCGCGAGGCCTTGATGAGCTCCACCCCGAGTCGCTCGGCTTCCCCGAGGGAGAAGTCCATCCAGTCGCCGTCACCAAGCCGTACCGGGACTGGCCAGCGCTCACTCTTCTTTCGGACGACGGTCCAGCTGAACTCGCGGTGGACCTCCTTGCGCTTCGCCATGGTCGGCTCCGCTCGATGACAACGGGGAGGCGACCCGCCTCGACGGGTGCAGAACGTCGGCTTGGACACAGACACGTCCTGGCGGGACCGGGAGTCCGCTAGCCCTGCGGCCAGATCTTCACCAGCGGCCGGACGTGGTCTGCGAGCTCACGGTCGGGGAGGTGGCCCCAGTCCTTGTGGCTGCTGTCCCGGAGGACATCGGCCACTCCGCGGGGCAGCGCCTCGCGGAGCATGCCCAGCATTCGTGGAGGGGCGACCAGGACCACGTTCTTGAAGTGGTTCTCGGCCAGGCCGAGTTCCAGGACCCTCGCCAGTTCGTGGGCGAACCGCCACTCGTCCTGCTCGGCCTTGGTCTCGAGGTGGGGCGCTGACTTCTCTCCCGGCGAGGGCCTCGCCCCGTGCGCCGCGGCTGCTGGCGCAGGAGCCCCTCCCGGGAGGTGTGCCTGGCCATCCTTCCCGGCCTCCATCGTCAACCGGAGCCGGGCGGGAAGCCCCGCGTCCTCGACGTCGAAGATGCGGGCCGTCCGCGCATCCGCCACCAGCACCCAGGTGTTGCCCTGACCCGTGGCCATTGCGCTCTCCTCGGGGTGACCGGAAACCCCAGCGTGCCCCATCGACCCCGGGGGCCGCCCCGGCCGGGCCTCTTAACCGGGCCCGGGACGCCCCGCGACCCGCCGCATCAC
>JADGQZ010000353.1 GCA_017881345.1 Myxococcaceae bacterium
GACCCCGACTCCCGCACCGATCCGGCACCCCTCGAGCTACGTGGTCCGCCACGAGGCCGGTGCCTCCACCTTCGAGCACCGGCACTCGGACGTGGAGAGCGTCCTGACCATCGGCCTCGCCGAGGGCTCGGCGACGCGGATCTCGCGACTGCGACTCACCAACCACGGCTCCAGGGCGCGCCGCATCGGGGTGACCGCCTATGTGGAGTGGACGCTCGGAAGCCAGCGCGAGCACACCCAGCATCAGATCCACACCGAGTTCGATGCTGCCCGGGGAACCCTGTTCGCCCGGAACACCTTCGACCCTCAGTTCGCCGAGTGGGTGGCCTTCTGCACGCTCACCCCCGAGGTACAGGCCTACACCGCAGATCGGCGCGAGTTCCTCGGCCGGCATGGAACCGTCGCGGCTCCGGCGGGCATCGGTCAGCTGAGCGGTCGCACCGGCGCGACGCTCGACCCCTGCGCCGCGCTCCAGTGCTCGCTCCTCCTCGCCCCCGGAGAGAGCCGGGAGGCTGTCGTTCTCCTCGGGGCGGCGCCACTGGCAGGCCTGGCGCGTGAGGCCGTGGATGGACTCCGCGACCCGGTGCGGGCCGTCGCGGCGATCGAGGGAACGAGGGCCGCCTGGGAGCGGCGACTCTCGGTCGTCCAGGTGCGCACCCCCGAGCCCGCCTTCGACGCCCTGATCAACCGCTGGCTTCTGTACCAGGCGCTCTCCTGCCGGATGTGGGGCCGCTCGGGCCTGTACCAGAGCAGCGGCGCGTACGGATTCCGCGACCAGCTCCAGGATTCGATGGCCTTTCTCCACGCTGCCCCGGAGGTGACCCGGGCCCACCTCCTCCGGGCGGCCGCCAGGCAGTTCGTGGAGGGTGACGTGCAGCACTGGTGGCACCCGGAGAGCGGCCGGGGCGTGCGCACGCGGTTCTCCGACGACCTGGCCTGGCTGCCCTTCGCGGTCGACCAGTACGTGAACGTCACCGGCGACCGCGCGGTGCTCGACGAGTACGTGCCGTTCCTGACCATGCGAACGCTGCAGCCGGGCGAGCAGGAGGCGTACGACCTCCCGCAGCTGTCCGGCGAGGTGGGAAGCCTCTACGAGCACTGCCTCCGGGCGCTCCGGAAGGCCAGCACCTGGGGGATCCACCGGCTCCCGCTGATGGGCGGAGGCGACTGGAACGACGGGATGAACCGGGTGGGCGCGGAGGGGCGGGGCGAGAGCGTCTGGCTGGCCTGGTTCCTCGCGGCGACGCTGCGGAGCTTCGCCGAGCATTCCGTTGCACGGGGTGACACCGCCGTGGCCGCCGAGTTCCGGGAGCTCGCGGCGGCCTATGTCGCGGCGGTGGAGGAGCACGGCTGGGACGGCGCCTGGTACCGACGCGCATACGACGATGCCGGCCTGCCGCTCGGGTCCAGCACCAGCGAGGAGTGCCGGATCGATTCCATTGCCCAGAGCTGGAGCGTGATCTGCGGAGGCGGACAGCCCGAGCGACGGCTGCGCGCGATGCGCTCGCTGGAGGAGCACCTCGTGGACAGGGAGGCGCGCCTCGTCCGCCTGCTCACCCCGCCATTCGACAAGGGCCCGCAGGATCCCGGCTACATCAAGGGCTACCTCCCCGGCGTCCGCGAGAACGGCGCCCAGTACACCCATGCCGCGGTCTGGGCGGTGCTCGCCCGGGCGATGGCAGGCGACGCCGAGGGGGCGCTGGCTCTCTTCCAGATGATCAACCCGCTGACCCACAGCCGCACGCCGGCGGAGGTGGCCACGTACAAGGTGGAGCCCTACGTGGTGGCCGCCGACGTCTACACCGCCGAGGGCCAGCGCGGGCGCGGGGGATGGACCTGGTACACGGGCTCGGCGAGCTGGATGTATCGCGTGGGGCTGGAGGCTATCCTGGGTCTCAACCGCCGGGGAAATTCGCTCCACCTCTCGCCCTGTGTCCCGGGCGCGTGGAGCGGCTACGACATCGACTACCGCTTCGGGGGGACCCTCTACTCACTGCGCGTCGAGCGCGGGGACGGCCCACCGAGCATCACGCTCGACGGCCGCAGCATCGAGGGGAACGCGATCCCTCTCGTGGACGATGGACGCCCCCACACCGCGGTGTTCCGTCTCCCGCGCGCAACGCCTGATTCTAGAACTGCCCCCAGTTGAAGTGGTCGACGGGCTCGCTGATTCCGCGCGTCCGGATGGCCGCTTCCTGCTCCCGGAGCTGCGCGACCTCGCGGCGCACGTCGTTCAGCGTCGCCTCGAGATCGCGGACCTGGGTGCGAACGCGGGTGACGTCACCGGGGGCGGGCTCGACGGACGTGGTGTCGGAGACCTCGGTCGACTGCGGGACTGCCTTCGCCGGGGTGGCGGCGAGGGCGAGAGGAGCAGCGGAAAGGGACAGCAGGAACAGCGAGCGAATCAGCGGGCGCATCTTGTCATCTCCGGGTTTTGCCCCTGCGGGCGAACACCGAAGAGACTTCAGCGCCCCGCCGTTGATTCCATCGACTCGAAGCTCGGGACGGCGTGGTGAGGGAGACCACCGGGGCGGGAGCGTTCGTTCAACCGAGTTCGGTGCAGGCCATCGACCAGTTGCGCGGCCCTCGGCTCCAGCCCAGTCTCTGCGCCCTTTCTAGGTGGACGGATCCGACATCACCGCCGTACCGAGCAGGAGGCATCCATGGACATGAAGCTGGAGGTCGTGGTCGTCCCGGTCTCCGACGTCGACCGAGCAAAGCGTTTCTACGAGCAGGCCGGTTTCCGGCTGGACATCGACCTCGTGAAGGGTCCGGACTTCCGGGTCGTGCAGTTCACCCCACCCGGCTCGGAGGCCTCGATCTGGGTCGGCAAGGGCGTCACCACCGCCGCCCCGGGAGCGCTCCAGGGCACGCTCCTCGTCGTGTTCGACATCGTGACGGCCCGCGCCGACCTGGCGCGCCGCGGTGTTGCCGTGTCCGAGGTCTTCCATCGCCCGGGCCCTGGCGAGGCGCCGCTTCCCGGACCGGACCCGGAACGGAGGAGCTATTCGTCCTTCGTCACGTTCAAGGACCCCGACGGGAACGGATGGGTGCTCCAGGAGGTCAGGCAGAGACTTCCCGGACGTGGCTCGGCTCCACCTGCGGCCTGACCCTCGACCGCACCCATGAATCTGAACCTGACCTTCCCTTCGTTGTTGAGCCTCGAGGACGCCTCCCTCTTCGTCCTGCGCCTGGTGGTGGCCATCGTCTTCGGGGCGAGTGGCTACTTCCACCTGCGGGACCCGGCCGGCCGGGCCAAGAGCATCGAGCTCAGCCCCACCGCCACGCTGGCGATCGGGGCTGCGGAGGCTCTGGGCAGCATCGGGCTGGTCACCGGTGTCCTGATCCAGCTGGCCGCGCTCGGCCTGATCCTCGTCGGCCTCGGGGCGATCCAGAAGAAGGCATTCAAGTGGAAGACGGGCTTCTGGGGGGAGAAGGCGAGCGGCTGGCATTACGACCTGATGCTCCTGGCCATGAACCTGGTGATCGTCACCACTGCCGGCGGTCGCTGGGTCCTGCACCTGGGCTGAGAACACCACGGAGGACTCATGAGCACTGCAACCACTGCCTCGCCCCCACAGCGCGCACCGGAGCTGCTCGGGCAGACCGTCGTGGTGATCGGGGGGAGCGCCGGCATCGGTCTCGAGACGGCGCGGCGAGCGCGCGCCGAGGGGGCCAACCTGGTTCTCACGGCCCGGAATCCCGAACGCCTGAGGCAGGTCGCGACCGAGCTCGACGCCCTTCGCTCCGCCACCTTCGACGCGACGGACCCTGCTTCCCTCGAGCGTTTCTTCCGGGAGCTGCCGGCCCCCGTCGACCACGTGATGGTCACCGCGGGTCGACCGACCTACGGGCGGCTCCTCGACATGGACCTCGCACAGGTGCGCCGCAGTGTCGAAGAGCACCTGGTGATGGCCATCCAGATCGCCCGCCACGCCGCCAGCACGCTGAGACCAGGAGGCACCCTGCTGTTCATGGGCGGCACCGGCGGACGCCGCCCGGCGATCGGTATCGGGCTTGCGTCCACGATGACCGCTGCCCTCCCCGCACTCACGGCCAATCTCGCGCTCGAGCTCGCCCCCATCCGGGTCAACCTCATCGCCGCCGGCTTCGTCGACACGCCGCTGTCGGCCTCGTTCCTCGGGGATGCCCTCGAGGATCGCCGCAGCCAGCTTCGCGCCACGCTTCCCATCCGGCGCGTCGTCGGACCTGCCGATGTCGCCTCGGTCGCCGTCCACATCATGGTCAACACGGCCCTCACGGGTGCGACCTATGACATCGACGGCGGGCAGCAGTTCGTTGCGGCCTAGCGGCTCGGCATCCCAGCGGCCATCGCGGCGATCTGCCGCTCCGAGGCCTTCGGCGAGGACGCGAACTGGCGGCCAAAATCCACCGCGAACGGGTCCGGGAAGATGTCCTCCTCCCCGGCCTCGACGCCATCGAGGATCGCGAGCGCCACGTCACGCGGCGATGCCTTCGGCAGCGCAAGCTCCCGGACCATGTCGGTGTCGACGGGGCCCGCGTAGACGCCAAAGACCGCGGTACCCTGCGCCCCGAGAAGGACGCGCGCGGCCTGGGTCAGCGAATGAAGCGCAGCCTTCGAGGCGCTGTAGGTCGGGAAGAACGGGACGCTGGTCAGCCCGGCGGCCGATCCGATGTTGACGACCGCTCCCCCGCCGTTCCTGGCGAGCGTCGGCGCCAGGTGGTGGAGGAGCTGCAGGGGGCCGAAGTAGTTCACCTCCATCTCGTGCCGCGCCTGGTCGAGGACGGTCGAATCCGCGATTCCACTGGCGAGCACCACTCCCGCGTTGTTGAAGACCAGCTCGACGTCCGGCGCCGCTTCTCCAGCCGCGCGGATCTGTCTTCCGTCGGTCACGTCGAGACGCAGCGGAACGACCCGATCGTCCCGCAGGGCGGCCAGGGCCCCGGGGTCGCGCGCCGTGGCGTAGACCTTCTTCGCGCCGCGGCTCAGGAGGGCTTCGGTCAGGGCTCGCCCGATGCCACGGTTGGCGCCCGTCACCAGAGCGACCGCCCCATTGATTCGCTGTCCGTTCATC
>JADGQZ010000354.1 GCA_017881345.1 Myxococcaceae bacterium
CCGGCTCTCGCCTCTCGCGAGAACGTCCGCACGCTCGCGCGCTTCTTCGCCGCCGAGGGCCACGGTCTCGCGGTCCTCGCCCGCGCCGGCGTGCGCCGCCAGGAACTGGAGATGGCCGCAGAGGTGGCACTCCGGGTGCTTCCGGCTCCGGCACGCGCCAGACACTGACAAGCCGGCCTTGCACCCCAGGGAAGGGCCGTATACATATGCGCCAGAGATGCATAAGTATGCCATCGGGGTGGTCGGCGCGTCCGGCTACTCCGGCATCGAGCTCTGCCGCATCCTCGCCGCCCACCCGGGGGTCGAGGTCCGCTTCGTCGCCAGCGACCGCTGGGAGGGAGTGACGGTCCGGGCGAGGACCGGCATCGGCGGGGCCGTCGGCACGCTGGCGTACGTCCGGAATGCCCAGGCGCTCGAGGCGTCGCAGGGCTGCGACGCGGTGCTGCTCGCCACCCCGGCAGAGGCCTCGCTGGAGCTCGTTCCCGCCTTGCTCGAGCGCGGGGTGAAGGTGGTGGACCTCTCCGGTGCCTTCCGTCTCGCCGACGCGGCCGCATACCCCCGCCACTACGGGTTCGAGCACCGGACGCCCGGTCTGCTCGAGACCGCCGTCTACGGGCTCCCCGAGCTGGCCGACCGGAAGGCCATCGCCGCGGCCCGGCTCGTCGCCAACCCCGGCTGCTACCCGACCGCCGCGGCGCTCGCCCTCGTCCCGCTGCTCCGGGCGGGGCTGCTGACCGACGAGTCCATCGTCATCGACGCCGCGTCCGGGGTGTCGGGCGCTGGCCGCCAGGCCTCGGAGGCGTACAGCTTCTGCGAGGTCGCCGACGACGTCCGGCCGTACAAGGTCCTCCGGCACCAGCACACGCCGGAGATCGCCCAGTCGCTCGCTCGCGGCGCGGGCCGAGCAGTCCGGGTGACCTTCACCCCGCATCTGCTCCCCATCAGGCGCGGCATCCTCTCCACGGCCTCGGCGCGTCTCGCCCCACGTGTCGCGCCCGGTACCCTCGCCGACGCACTCCGGGCGGCGTACCGGGACGAGCCCCTGGTCGAGGTGCTCGACACGCCGGAGCAGGTGTCCATCGCCCGCACCGTCGGCACCGCCCGGGCCGCGGTGGCCGTCTCCGCCGCCGACTCGGGCTTCGACCCGGGCCGGGTGGTGGTGGTGTCCTCCATCGACAACCTGCTCAAGGGCGCCGCGAGTCAGGCGGTGCAGAACCTCAACCTCATGCTCGGTCTCCCCGAGCGCACCGCGCTCGAGCCCGCGCCGGGAGTCTCGCCTTCATGATGGTGCAAGGCTTTCGCTTCGCCGGGATGCACGCGGGCATCAAGCCTGCGAAGAAGGACCTCGCGCTCATCGTCAGCGACGTCCCCGCCTCCGCCGCCGGGTGCTTCACCATCAACCGTGCCCAGGCCGCGCCGGTGCAGGACGCCGAGCCCCGTCTCCCCGCGACCGGCGTCCGGGCCATCCTGGTCAACAGCGGCAACGCCAACGCCCTCACCGGTGAGCAGGGGCGCAAGGACGTGGTGCACGTGCGGCGGGCGCTCGGGGCGATCCTCCGCATCCCTCCTGACTCGACCTTCACCGCCAGCACCGGGGTCATCGGCGTCCCCTTGCCCGTGGAGAAGATCACCCAGGGGCTTCCCCGGCTGGCGGAGTCACTCGGTCCAAGCTGCGATCCGGCGGCCGAGGCGATCATGACGACCGACACCCACCCCAAGGTGGCTCGCCGGTCGCTCGTCCTCGGCGGCCGCGAGGTGAACATCCTCGGCTTCGCCAAGGGCTCGGGGATGATCGCCCCGCAGATGGCGACCATGATCGCCGTCGTCTGCACCGACGCTGCGGTCCCTCCTCCGGTCCTCGCCCGGGCGCTCCGGAGCGCGATGGACGCGAGCTTTCACGCCGTGGTCGTCGACGGCGACATGAGCACCAACGACTGCGTCTTCGCCCTGGCCAACGGACTGGCGGCGAATAGCCCGGTCGGCGAGGCCGGGCCGGACTACGAGAGCTTCTGCGCGGGGCTGACCGACGTCTGTGCCGAGCTGGCCCGGGACATCGCCGCCGACGGCGAGGGCGCCACCAAGCTCCTCACCGTGGAGGTCACCCAGGCCCCGAGCGCCGCCATCGCCCGGGACATCAGCAAGGCCATCGCGGTCTCCCCCCTGGTGAAGACCGCCCTGTTCGGCGCCGATCCGAACTGGGGCCGGGTCCTGGCCACGGTGGGCGCGCGCGCCGGCAGCCAGGATTACCCCATCGACCCCGAGAAGGCCGACGTCCGGATCCAGGGCGTGCGGGTGTTCGGGGACGGCTATCCCCAGCCGCACGACCCCGAGACGCTCCGGGCGCGGATGCGGGAGGCCGAGGTGCTGGTGGAGGTGGCGCTCGCGGCTGGCAAGGACTCGGCCACCGCCTGGGGCTGCGACTTCAGCTACGACTACGTGAAGATCAACGCCGACTACACCTCGCTGATCGTTCCCCAGCCCGACGGCTCGGTGCGGCGCGAGGACCGGCTCACGCGCTACAGCCCCGGCTTCAAGCAGACGCTGCTGGTGGAAGCCCTGAGGTACATCTCGCGCTTCTCCGGGACGATGTGCGTGCTTGGCTACGGCGGGGAGGGTCTGCGGAAGGCGTCGCTCCGGGCGAGCTTCTGTGACGACGTCGTTCTCCTTCGCTCGGTCGGGCTCCGCCCGGTCGTGGTGCACGGTGCGGTGCCGCCCGAGGAGGGCATGCCGCCGGTCGATCCGGACGTGCTGGAGATGGTGCTCACCGGCCGCATCACGGGCGATCTGGTCGCGCTGCTCAATCAGGGTGGCGGTCGCGCGGTGGGGGTCTCGGGCAAGGACGGGACGCTGCTCCGCGCGGTCCCGGTGGTCTCCGATCCGGTCTTGCGCCAGGAGCGAATGGGCGAGGTCCGCGAGGTGAACCGGTCCTTCCTCGAGATGCTGATGGAGAAGGACTACCTCCCGGTCATCGCTCCGGTCGGCATCGGCCCCGGCGGCGAGACGCTGCACCTGTCGCCGGAAGGTGCCGCGGCCGAGGTGGCCATCGCGCTCGGCGCGCCGAAGCTCATCCTTCTCCAGGACGCCAAGGGGCTGGTGGACGGCGGCGAGGTCCGTAACCAGCTCACCGTGCGCGACCTCGAGCACCAGCTCGCCGATGGGGTGGTGTCTCCCCAGAACAAGCCGCTGGTTCAGGCAATCCTCCGCGCGCTCGCCGGCGGGGTCGAGCGGGTCCACGTCCTCGACGGGCGGCTGGCGCACGCCACCATCGCCGAGCTCTTCACCGACCACGGGGTCGGCACCCTGGTGACCGCCGGATGAGGCCCCGCGAGGAACAGACCACCGAGGCGCGGCGCGAGGCCATCCGCCGGCTCATCCGCGCGCGCACCGTGGCCACCCAGGAAGATCTGAGATCGATGCTCGCCGACCAGGGCTTCGAGGTCACCCAGGGGACGCTCTCGCGCGACCTCGCCCGGCTCGGCGCCCGGCGCGCTCCGGGGACCGAGGGTGGGACGGTCTACGAGCTCCCCCCCGAGGGCAGCCCCGCAGCGCCCGGACTGCTCGAGGCCCTCGACTCGCTGGTGCGCGGCATCCGGGACAACGGCGCCCTGGTCGTGGTGCACACCACCCCCGGCGCCGCCCCGGCGGTCGCGCTGGCGCTGGACCAGGCGCGGCTGCCGGAGGTGCTGGGAACGCTCGCTGGCGACGACACGGTGTTCGTCGCCCCGATGCAGGCTGCCTCGGCGTCGAGGCTCACCCGGGTCCTCCAGGGACTCTTGCGGAAGGGAAGAAGGTCATGAAGAGAGAGAAGATCGTCCTCGCTTACTCGGGAGGGCTGGACACGTCGGTGCTGGTCCGCGTCCTGTCCGTGGACTACGGCTACGACGTCGTCTGCTGCCACGCCGACGTGGGCGAGGCCCGCGATGCCAAGGCGCTCACCGAGCGGGCCAAGGCCGCCGGCGCCATCGCCATGGAGATGGTGGACGCCAAGGAGGAGTTCGCGAAGGACTTCTGCTTCCCCG
Source organism: Myxococcaceae bacterium (assembly GCA_017881345.1). Taxonomy (GTDB): domain Bacteria; phylum Myxococcota; class Myxococcia; order Myxococcales; family Myxococcaceae; genus RPRB01. Next base: position 4,020 of record JADGQZ010000354.1, read on the forward strand.
CGCTGCAGGCCAACGCGCTCTACGAGGGTGTCTATCCGCTCAGCGCGGCGCTCAGCCGTCCGCTGATTGCCCGGCACCTGGTGGAGATCGCCCACAAGTACGGCGCCACCGCGGTGGCCCACGGCGCGACGGGGAAGGGCAACGATCAGGTGCGCTTCGACCTGGCGGTGAAGGGCCTCGACCCGGCGCTGAAGATCATCGCTCCACAGCGCGAGCGAAACATCAGCCGTGACGAGGCGATGGACTACGCGGCCAAGCACGGCATCGCGGTGCCCACCACCCGGAAGAGCCCGTTCAGCATCGACGAGAACCTCTGGGGCCGGAGCATCGAGGGCGGCGTCCTCGAGGACCCGAACACCGAGCCCCCCGAGGAGGCGTTCGCCTGGACGCGGTCGTGGAAGGACGCACCGGCCGAACCGGGCCTCCTCCGGATCGGCTTCGAGGCCGGCTATCCGGTCTCGGTGAACGGCGAGCGGCTGTCGCCGGCGAAGCTCATCACCAAGGTGGGCGACTTCGCGGGCCTGCACGGCGTGGGCCGCATCGACCTGATGGAGAACCGGGTCGTGGGCATCAAGAGCCGCGAGACGTACGAGTGCCCGGCGGCGGTGGCGCTCATCGCCGCCCACCAGGACCTCGAACGGTTCACGACCCTCGGCCTCTCGGCGAAGACCAAGGCCCAGCTCGACAACACCTTCGCCCAGCTGACCTACGACGGCTTCTGGTTCTCGCCGCTCCGCCGGGCGATCCAGGCGTTCAACGACGAGAACAACAAGCACGTGACCGGCGAGGTGACGCTGAAGCTGTTCAAGGCGTCGCTGCGCGTCGTTGGCCGGGCCTCCGAGTTCGGCGTGTACAACAAGCTGCTCTCCACCTACGGCCGCGAGGACAAGTTCGACCACAAGGCGGCGGAGGGCTTCATCCAGCTGCTCGGGCTCCAGCTCCAGGAGTACAGCCGCCTCCACGGGGGAGGGGCTTGATCGCCAAGACCGACGCCGCCGGTGGACCGGGCCTCCTGCCCGAGGTGCTCGCCTTCTCCAGCTCGCTGGAGCAGGACCGGGCGCTGCTGCGCGAGGACCTGGTCGGCTCGCTGGCACATCTCGCGATGCTGTCCCGCCAGGGCATCGTCCCTGCGGAGGCGGCGCGCGCCATCCACGACGGCCTGGTCGGGCTGTGGCGTGATGCCGAGTCCGGGGTGTTCGTGCCCGCGGGCGAGGAGGACGTGCACATGGCGGTGGAGGCGGAGCTGACGCGCCGCCTGGGCGACGTCGCCGGCTTCCTCCACACCGGCCGATCGCGGAACGACCAGGTGGCGCTGGACCTCCGGCTCTTCGTCCGCGAGCGCTGCGCCGACGTTCTGACCGGGCTCGCCCAGCTCCTCGACCTGCTCGCCGCCCGCGCCGAGGCGGACCGGGACGTCGTCCTCCCGGCCTACACCCACCGGCAGCGCGCCCAGCCGATCAGCGCGGGCTACTGGTGGACCGCGTACGGGGCGATGTTCGCCCGCGACGTGGAGGCGGTGCGCTTCGCCCTCGGCCAGGTGGATGCCTCGCCCCTCGGTGTTGGCGCCATCGCCGGGACGTCGCTCCCGACCGACCGGCGCATCCCGCAGGCACTGCTCGACTTCTCGCGGCTGACGCTCAACGGCCTGGACACGGTGGGCGACCGGGACTTCGCGCTCGACTTCGTCTACGCGTCCAGCCGGCTCCTGCTGCACGCCTCCCGGCTGGCGACGGACGTGGTGGATTTCACCTCCAGCGAGTTCGGCTTCCTGGTGCTGGACGACGCCATCGCCTGTGGGTCGAGCCTGATGCCGCAGAAGAAGAACCCCGACGTCTTCGAGCTGGTGCGTGGTCGGAGCGGCCAGGGCATCGGCGCGCTGGTCCAGCTCTTCACCACCATCAAGGGGCTGCCCGGCGGCTACAACCGCGACCTCCAGGAGGACCGGGCGCCGCTGCTGGGCACCGCCGCCAACGTCCTCTCGGTGCTCGGTGCGCTCCGGGTCGCCATTCCCCGCATCCGCTTCGACGCCGACCGCTGCCGGGCCGCGCTGGAGCGGGACTACACCCAGGCCACCGACGTGGCCGAGGCGCTGGTCAAGGCCGGAGTGCCGTTCCGGTCCGCGTACCGGCGGGTGGGAACGCTGGTCCGCAAGGCGCAGGGGGCGGGGCTCGGGCTGATGCAGGCCCAGGAGCTCGCCCATTCCCTGGACCCGGAGCTCGGCGTCGCGCTCGCCTCGGTGGGCGACGTGCGGGCGTCGGTGGCGGGCAAGCGCAGCGCGGGCTCGACGGGACCCGCCGAGGTCGAGCGGCAGATCGGCGCGCTCCGGGACGCGGCCGCCGAGGCTCGCGCCGCCGCCGGCACCATCCCGCGCCTGGCCCAGCTCTTCACCACCCTCGCGGAGGGCTCGCGATGAGGCACTTCCTCAGGATGACGGACCTCGAGCGCGGGGAGGCCCGGCGCCTCTTCGCCCGGGCCGCCCAGCTCAAGCGGCGCCGGCGCGAAGGGCACCTGGAGGACTCGCTGGCCGGGAAGACGGTGGTGCTCCTGATGGAGAAGGCGAGCACCCGGACCCGGCTGTCGTTCGCTGCCGCCGCGTTCCAGCTCGGCGGCCACGCCATCGAGCTCACGGCCAGCACCAGCCAGATCGCCCGTGGTGAGCCGCTGTCGGACACCGCACGCGTCGTCTCCTCCTACTCCGACGCGGTCGTGATGCGGACCACCGCCGACGCGCGGCTGGAGGAGTTCGTCCGCTGGTCCTCGGTGCCGGTGATCAACGGGCTCACCGACGGCGGGCACCCGGTGCAGGTGCTGACCGACCTGTTCACCGTCGAGGAGGCGCTGGGCGCGGTCTCCGGCCGGCGCATCGCCTTCGTGGGCGATGGCTCGGGGAACATGGCGCGGTCGTTCCTCGAGGCGGCACCGCTGTTCGACTTCACGTTCCAGCTCGGAGCTCCGCCACAGTTCCGGCCGCCGCCCGCCGAGGCGCAGGCCGCCGGGCGGCATCTGGTGGTCACCGGGGATCCGCGCGAGGCCGTCGCCGGCGCCGACGTGGTGGTCACCGACGTGTGGACCAGCATGGGCCAGGAGGCAGAGGCCGCGGCGCGGCTGAAGGCGTTCCAGGGATTCACGGTCGACGCCGCGCTGCTCGCCGGCGCGCGGGCCGGCGCGGTGGTGCTCCACTGCCTCCCGGCGCACCGGGGCGAGGAGATCAGCGCGGAGGTGCTCGAGGGCCCGCAGTCCCGCATCTTCGAGGAGGCCGAGAACCGGATGCACGTGCAGAAGGCGCTCCTCGAGCACGTCATCCTCGGCGGGGTCCAGGACGTCATCGAGGCCTGATTCGACCCCGGAGAAGGCCAGGACCGCCCGCAGGCGCCCGGGCCCGATCGGGCCTGAATGTGCCCGGTCTGTACCGGTCAGCCGGCCGGGCGATTCGCTAGCATTGCGGCATGGTCGTCATCCTCTTTCGTTCCCGTCTGACGGCCGAAGCCGGCCAGGATTACCAGGACCACGACGCCGAGCTGGAGCGGCTGGTGCTCGGGCACTCCGGCCACCTGGGCCACAAGTCGTACCTCGCTGCCGACGGAGAACGCCTCACCGTGGCCTGGTTCAAGGACCAGGAGACGCTCCGCGCCTGGAAGATGGAGCCCCGCCATCTCGAGGCGCAGCGGCGAGGCCGCGAGCGGTGGTACGAGTTCTACGAGATGGACGTGGCCGAGGTGATCCGCAGCTCCCATTTCAAGCGACCCGAGGTCCCGGAATGACGACGCTGGGCGAGCTCGTCGAGCGCCTCGCCGGGATGCCCCGCTTCCTCGGAGAGTGCGCAGACCGCGTGCCGCGCGCCGAGTGGACGCGGCAGCCCGGTCGCGGGCTCTTCTCCCTGGTCGAGCACTGCTGCCACCTGCGCGACCTCGAGGAGGAAGGCTACACGCTCCGGCTCCGGCGGATGCTCCGCGAGGAACGCCCGGTGCTGGACGACTTCGACGGTGGTGCGGTCGCGGCCGGGCGGAACTACCCGGCTCAGGACCTTGCGTCGGCGATGCAGGCCTTCGGCGAGGCGCGGGCACGGAACCTCGCGCTCCTCTCGTCACTCGATCCGCGCGCGCTTGCCCGGACCGCGACCTTCGGTGAGCATGGGACGATCACCGTTCAGCGCCTGGCCGAGCTGATGGTCGAGCACGACGCCGGCCACCGCGGCGAGCTCGAGGCTCTCCTGGCGTCGCTCGGGCATCCCACGCCACGGTGAGCGGTCGTCAATCCACGAGAGCTGGGCGGTCGCGGACGACCATCATCGTCGCGAGCATCGTTGCGACGAGCGTCTCGCCGCGGTCATCGAGGGCGTAGACATCTCCGGCACAGACGAAGATGCTTCGCCCGGGCTTGAGGACTCTTGCCCGCGCGTTCAGGGCCGAGCCCCCCGCGGGGGCCAGGAGGTTCACCTTGAACTCGACGGTGAGAACGCCCGTCCCGGCAGGCATGAGCGTCAGGGCTGCGTAGCCGCAGGCAGTGTCGACGATGGCAGTGACGACGCCGGCATGGACGAAGCCGTGCTGCTGGCCCAGCTCGGGGCGCACCGGAAGCGCATTGTCGACTTGACCCGGCGCCACGCGCGCGACCGTCGCCTGAAGCAAGGACATCATGGCCTGCCGCGCGAAGCTCGCTCGCACGCGGCGTTCGAAGTCAGGATCGGACGGGGGAAAGGTCTGCATCACGCAGGAGCGTACGCGAGGGCCTCAGCGAACGCCCGAGATGAGCTCCGGGCCCGAGGACTCAGCGCTCCAGTGGCTTGCCCGGCGATCCACGCGTCCACGCGCGGCCGTGAAAGGCGCGCAGGTCGAAGCGTGCTCCGAGCGCCTTCTTTGCCCGCGAGGGCGGCGGGAAGGAACCGCCCACCGCTCCGGCGTGGGCGCACTCTTCAGTCCCGGGAGCGCGTCTCGCCGCCGCAGCGACGGGTGCCTGGCGCCGGTGCCTCTGTCGCGGAGTCCGCCATCCTCACGAAGAGTGACAGGTCGCAGGCGAGGGGAACGTGGCCCGCGGCCTCCGTCCGCTGGAACGGAAACCCCCGCTGCTCGAGCGCCTCGCGCTGCGCGTTCCCCAGCACCGGGTCGGTGCGGGAGAGGAAGACCGTGGAGCGGTCCACTGCGCCATCGCAGAGCCAGCTTGCCGGGGCGTCCTCCTTCAGCGACGTCATCCGGCCAGTCGGTGGCGCGCGCTCGATGACGTCGGCAAAACGGACCGGCGCCAACCCGTACCTCCCCGCCATGATGCGCTGGAAGTAGGTCTGCATGGCGTCGGTCGAGATGTCGTGGAACGTGCCGTCGAGGTGGTCGGCGACGCGGTGGAAGTCGAGCACCGGGTCCAGGACCGCCACCCGGGCGTCGCCGCGCTCGAGGATTGCCGGAGCGTCGCGGGCGGCGAGGAGCGCTTCCAGCCCGCCCATGGAGAGGCCGAGGAAGGCGAGCCCGGGTGTCCGCCCCGGCGTACAGACCCGCTCGAGCTCCCGGGACAGGGCGAGCCCGCGGTGCGCCTCCCAGCGTGGGTCGAAGCCGGAGATCGAGTCGTCGCGGAGCACGACGGCGCTCATCCAGCCCCGTCTGGCGAGGGCGTCCGCGAATCGCCGCATCACTTCGCTATCCGCGGGCATCGCCAGCCCGGTGAAGAGCACCGCGATGCCCCTGGGGTCGGGCACCCGGTAGAGCGTTGCGAGCACGTCGGTCTGCCGTGCCTCCAGCCGGAGCGGGTCGTGCGCCCAGGCTGCCTCTCCGTCCAGCTTGATCCACTCACCGCGCACGCCGGTCGAGGATGGGGTGCCTGGGTCGACGGGGGCGCTGCACGCGTCCTCGAGACCGCGGGTGTGGAGAGGCGGCGGCAGCTCGCTCGGAAGCACCGTCACGTCCAGGCCCACCGTCGCCAGAGTGCAGAGCGCCGGCTCGACGGAGAGTGAGCCGCGCAGGAGCCAGCCGGGATCGAAGACCCGCTGCTCCAGGTCGGGCGAGACCGCCCGCGGCTCGACCGCGGCGCACCCGGTGAGGAGAAGGAAGTAGAACGCGCGCCCGGTTCGAGACATCTCGCGGGACAGTAGACGACGGAGGACTGCCCCTGACACGCCGAGACGAGATTTCCCGACCGGCGGGCCCCGAGGCTCACCGCGCGGGACGCGGTGTCTGCGCGGCGATCCACGCATCGATGCGCCGCTCCAGCGTCTCCAGCGGCAGCGAGCCCTGGAGCAGCACCGCGTCGTGGAAGGCGCGCAGGTCGAAGCGTGCTCCGAGCGCCTTCTCCGCCCGCGCGCGCAGCTCGCGGAACTTCAGCTGGCCCACCTTGTAGGCGAGCGCCTGCCCCGGATGGACGATGTAGCGGTCCACCTCGTTGACGACGTCGAGCTCCTGGCGGGGTGCGTTCTCGAGGAAGTACTTGATGGCCTGCGCGCGGCTCCAGCCCTTCACGTGCATCCCGG
>JADGQZ010000355.1 GCA_017881345.1 Myxococcaceae bacterium
CTGCCGCACGCGGCTACGAAGACGGCGATCGAAACGGCACAGGTGAGGCGATGGATCAAGCGCATCGAGGTCCTTCTCCAGGTTCAGAAACGGGTTTCGGGCGCGCACTCATACACGGTCCACCGCCTCGCTGACTCAGAAATCAAGCGATGCGGCGCTCCAGCAGCGTGCGGAGGGTGTGGGTGTGCAGGACGGCCCCGGGGTGTGAGCCCCATCAACGGTTGGCTCCCTGCCCGTATTCAATTCGGGCGAGGCAGCCCTCGCTCGCCGCCGGCACTCACCCTTGGGCGAGGGTCTTCCGCAGAAACACCGCGAGGCCCCACGAACGTTCCTGCTGCTTCCAGCGCCGGTAGCCGAGTCCCTCGTACAGGGCGAGGGCCGCGGCGTTCGTCGGCCGGGTGTTCAGGGTGAGAACCCGCACCCCACGTGCGCGGGCCTGCTCCTCGGCAAAGACGGTCAGCGTGCGGCCGATGCCCCGCCGCGCGGCGCTCATGAGCACCGAGAGGCTCGCCACCACCGCCACGTCCTCGCCGTTGGCGACCTCGGGGTCCGGGTCGATGAGCTCGATGCTCACCATGCCCACCGTCGCCCCGTCGAGGGCCGCGACCCACGTGGGCCGTTCGCCCGCGAGGGACGCTGCGATCCACGCCGGCACCTTGTCCAGGTCCCAGCCGGCCTCCTCGCGCATCTGGCGCAGCGCCGGTGCGTCGTCGGGGCGGACGGGGCGAATCGTCAGCGGGGGGCTGCTCACGCGCGCAGCTGTTCGCGGAGCACCCGGGCCCGCTGCTGCAGCTCGGGATCCATGCTGGTCAGCTCCAGCGACTTGAGCCGCTGGTCGAGGCTCTTGGGCAGCTTGGTCTTCAGCGTCCCGGCCTCCAGCATTCCCTCGAGCTTTCCCAGCGCCTGTCCGACGATCCGTTCGCGCGGGTGGTCCAGCAGCGAGTCGAGGAAGTACGGGTCCTCGGGCAGCTCGGGATACCTCTCCAGATACTCGATGACGCCCTGTGCCCAGGCCTTGCGGTCGGGCAGCTCGCGCAGCTTCGCCATCGCGTCCTTCTGCGCCTGCTTCTTCCCCTCGGGATCGAAGGTCTTCGCCAGACCCTCGGGGAGAGCGCCACCGGTGAAGAGCGCGTCCGCCGCCTGCTTGTACCGGGTGTACGTCGCGCTGCGCTCGATGCGCTGCTGCGCGGGGTCGTCCTGGCGCGAGTGGTACTTGCTCTTCCCGCGCCGGGCGTCGATCTCGCGCCAGCTCTTGTTGCGCTTCCCGGTGAAGCCGCCGCCGTCGTCGTCGTCCTTCACCATGACATCCATCACCTCCGGGCCCGCGCCTCCCAGAGGGCGCCGAGCACCTGCCGGCCGAGGGCGCGAATCCTGTCGCGCTCCATCTCCGGCACCGGTCCTGTGTCGTCCTGCTCGGCCCGGGCGAACGCCTCGTCGACGAGCCCGATCAGCTCCACCGGGACATTCGCCGCTGGGTCACCCTCGAGCGCCTCGAGCGGAACCGACGCCGGGGCGGCGCCATCTGCGTGCTCGAGAACGGAGTGCAGCTCGAACGCCAGCTGGCGGAGGACCCCCCAACCTTCGTCTGACAGCCCCCGCTCGTCAAGGGAGCCCATGAGGGTGTCCTGCCGGTTCTCGAACGAATCGGTCAGTCGCTCGCGCGCCCGCCGGTCCGAGGCGAGCCAGACCCGGACCGCGTCGACGTAGGCCGCGTCCAGACCCCCGGCGCGCGGTGGAGGGGGTGGCTCGATCTTCACCGGGCGCGGTGGTCGCTCTCCCCGGAAGTCGCTCGGGAGCCGGAAGTCCGGCGCCGCCGACGCATCCCAGAGCCCGAGCAGGTTCTGGAACAGCCGCCGGGCGACGTCCGGATGCGGGAAGCGTGGCGGCCCCGGGAAGAGCGTGGGGATGACCTCGCCCGCCTCGGCGTCCTCGGCGCGTCCGGCGCGAAAGCGCTCCAGCACCTCCTCGGGGGTGAGTGGAGACCCGGCGGCCGCGAGCAGCTCGGCCAGCACCTCTGCATTCTCGAACCGGTGGGCGAACTCTGGCGCGTCGCGGCCGCGGCGGTCACGCGGGCCCATCGGCGCCTCCCTGATCGAGCAGCCGGCGGTACACCTTCCCGTGCTCCATGAGCTGGTCGTGCGTTCCCTGCTCGACGACTCGCCCCGCCTCGAGGACCAGAATGAGGTCGGCGTGTCGGACGGTGGAGAGACGGTGCGCGATGACCAGCGTGGTGCGCCCGGCCTTCAGCTCGGCGAGGCCCGCCTGTACCAGCGCCTCGCTCGCCGCGTCGAGGCTGCTGGTGGGCTCGTCGAGCAGCAGGAGCGACGGCTCGCGCACGAACGCCCGGGCGATGGCCAGCCGCTGCCGCTGTCCCCCGCTGAGCTGCGCGCCCCGCTCGCCCACCTGCGTGTCGAGGCCCTGGGGGAGCGCCCGGACGAACTCTGCGCCGTGCGCCCGCGCCAGCGCGCTCCAGACCTCGACGTCCGTCGCCTCGGGCTTGCCGACCAGGACCGCATCGCGCACCGAGCCCGCGAAGAGCACCGGCTCCTGCGGCACCCACGCCAGGCGCGCCCGGAGCGACGCCCTGGTGTAGCCGCGCACGTCCTGCCCGTCCCAGAGGATGCGCCCGCCGACCGGGTCCACGAAGCGAAGGAGGGCGGCGAAGACGGTCGTCTTGCCTGCGCCGGAGGCTCCGACCAGGGCGACGGTCTTGCCCGCGGGCAGCTCCAGGGTGAGCCCGCGCAGCGCCTCCACCTCGCCGTACTGGATGCGCATGTCCTCGAGCCGCAGCGCCCGCCGCAGCGGCGGGGCGATATCACCGCGGTCGGGGGGAACGCTGCGGTCCTCGAGCTCGAACACTCGCTCGGCCGCGCCCAGCCCGGCCACCACCTGGGTGAGGGTGGAGGAGAGCGTCTTCAGCGGGCCGTACATCAGAAGGACCGCGCCCACGTAGGACATGACGTGGCTCGCGAGCGACGGCTCGGCGCGCACCGCCCGGGCTCCCACCGCGAGGGCGAGGGCGAGGCCGGCGATGCCGAGGAGCTCGATGGAGGGACTGGCCGAGCCGCGGAGCAGGAGCGAGCGGTCCATCTCCTTCAGGTACCGGGCCTGCTCGGTGTCGAACTGGGTGCGGACCCGTGACTCCATCCCGAACGCCTGCACGATGGGGAGGGCGTGAAGCTGCTCCCCGACGAGGGCGGTCAGGTTGCCGAGGCTGCCCTGCGTGGTACGTGCGGCCCGCTTCACCGCCCGGGCGAAGCGGACGATTGGCACCAGTGCCGCGGGGAAGACGACGAAGCTCAGGGCGAAGAGCCTCCAGTCGAGCAGGAAGCAGACCACGAGGAGCGCCAGCAGCTGCAGCGCATCGCGCACCCAGGTGGTGAGGGCCTGTGTCACCGAGAACTCCACCTGGGCCACGTCGGCGGTGAGCCGGCTGAGCACGTCCCCGCTCGCCCGCGACTCGTGGATCGCTGGAGGGAGCGACAGGAGATGGGCGTAGAGCTCCGAGCGCAGCCGGGCCAGGGCGCGTTGCCCGGCCACCTGCATCCATCCGGTCTGGAGCAGCTGGGCCCCGGCCTTCACCACGGCCAGCAGCACCAGGAGCCCCGGGAGGAGCCAGCGGGCCTGCGCCGGCGATGGATGGAGCCCACCGACGTGCATCGGCTCTGACACCAGGACGCCCCGGAGCAACGGCCCGATGAGCCAGGCGTAGCCGGCGGCGGCGGCGGCGCTCACCCCGGCGGCGAGCACCGCGCCGATGACGAGGGACGCAGAGGGGCGGAGGAGCCCGAGGAGCCGGCGCAGCGTGGAGGTCATGCCCGGTCAGCAGCCATGCGTTCCGGCGCGTGCTCGTGTCAAGGATTGCCGGACTGCACCGGGATTCAAAGAGTCCGTCCAGAGATGAAGGTCGAACGGCACCAGCTGGAAGCGGAGGGAGTGCCCGCGGAGGCGTGCGAGGCCGTCCTGCGCGACGGGCCCCGGCGCCGGGTGCTGTGGCTGATGGTGGAGTACTTCCAGACGGTGGGGTGCTCGGACGTGAAGGCCCGACTGCCCGGGCACACTGCCCCCTCCGTCCTGAACGGCACGCTCGAGGACCACCGCCCGGATCTCACCTGCCGCCAGGGGGACAGCGCCCGGACACCGGTGCTGCTCGAGGTGGTGCTCCCCGAGACGCTGGAGGATCCGGGGAACGAGAACCGCTGGTCGCTCCTGGCGAGCGCCGCCCGTCTGTACTCCGCCGAGCTGCACTTCGTCGTTCCCCGCTGGACGGAGCGCGGGAGCATCGATCGAAGGCTCCGCCGGCGGCTGAGCGACATGGACGTCCGGCCGGGCCGCATCTGGCAGGTCTGACCCGCCTCCCGCGTTGCCGCCCGGTCTCGCTGCATTATGCTCCCCCACACCCGGGGTGCTCCCTGGCCCGAAATCCCCGTCAAGACGAAGGGTTGAGCAAGGACTGATGGCCGCCACAGCGAGCAAGCGCGATTACTACGAAGTTCTCGGTGTGGTGAGGGAGTGCACGGCGGCGGAGTTGAAGAGCGCGTACCGGAAGCTCGCCCTGCAGTACCACCCCGACCGGAATCCGGGCGACCAGCAGGCGGAGGACCGCTTCAAGGAGGCCTCGGAGGCCTACGAGGTCCTGTCGGATCCGGACAAGCGCGCGCGGTACGACCGCTTCGGCCACCAGGGAACGTCCTTCGAAGGGTTTGGCGGCTTCAACCCGTCCAACCTCAATGACGTCCTGAGCGAGATCTTCGGCGACATCTTCGGCGCGACCCGCTCGCGCCGCGGGGGCCGGAGCCGCGGGGCGGACCTCCGCTACAACCTGGAGATCACCTTCGAGGAGGCGGCGTTCGGCTCGGAGGTGCAGGTTCGCATCCCGAAGCCCAAGCGCTGCGAGCACTGCGAGGGCACGGGGAGCGCCGACAAGCGGGTTCGCACCTGTCCAAGCTGCGGCGGAGCGGGCGAGCTTCGCTACACCCAAGGGTTCTTCTCGGTCAGCCGGCCTTGCACCACGTGCGGCGGCTCTGGGCAGACCGCGACCTCGCCATGCACTCACTGCCGCGGCGCGGGGCGCATCGACGGCCAGACGACGTTGACGGTGAAGATCCCGCCGGGCGTGGACACCGGAACCCGGGTCCGCGTCGGTGGCGAGGGCGAGCCCGGAGAGCACGGCGGGCCCCCGGGAGACCTGTACGTCGTCATCCACGTGAAGGAGCACCCCATCTTCGTGCGCGAGGACACGGAGGTGCTCTGCGAGGTGCCGGTGTCCTTCGTCCAGGCGGCGCTCGGGGCGCAGCTCGAGGTCCCCACGCTCGATGGCAAGCACCGGATGAAGATCCCCGCCGGGACCCAGAGCGGCAAGGTGTTCCGGATCAAGGGCAAGGGCATCCCGCACCTGCACGGCGGCGGGCGCGGCGACCAGCACGTCCGGATCCTCGTCGAGACCCCCACGCACCTGAACGCCGAGCAGAAGTCGCTGCTGGAGCGCTTCGGCGAGCTGTCCGGGGAGCAGACGCATCCCCAGTCCAAGACCTTCTTCGAGAAGGTGCGCGAGCTGTTCGGCTAGGTCACGGAGGCCGCGGGCAGCCAGGCGGCGGGTGTCACCAGCCCGACGGTGCGCCACCGCCCATGTGCATCATCGACGGCGGCGGCGGCTGCGCGGGAGTGGCCACGCCGCCGTCGGGGAGGCGCTCCGTCTCGCCGGGGCTCGAGGCTCCACTGCTGGTCGCGCAAGCGCCGCTGATCAGCGCGCCGGCTCCGACCACCAGCACGCGAAAGAGTCGTCCCAGGTTCATCCGATTCCTCGTCGCGCCCTGAAGCTAGGGCGTCCACACGGAGGACACTCGGGTCGGCCAGGCGTTGCAAGTGAGGGGACGACGTCGAGGTTCGCCGGCTCCGCTACTAGTTGTTTGGCGCCCCCTGCAGGATCCAGCTGCGGACCGCGGCGAGCTGAGTTGGCGCGCTATCGAAGTACTGGGGTGTGTCGAAGGGCATCCGATTGCCGCAGCTCGTGCCAACCATCGTCTCCAGGAGCACCGAGCTGTCCGGATCGCCGGGCTTGACCCGGAGCTGCCCGGAACAGGTGACGGCCGCCGGCACGTTGACGAGCGCGGCGTAGGATTCCGCGGCGGTGAGCTGGAGGAATCCCGCGGCGCTCGTGGGTCCATTGTGGCAGGCGCCGGTGCAGTGCGTGTCGAAGACCGGCTGCACCTCGGCCGCGAAGGAGAGGTCCGCGGAGCTCTTGGTGAAGACCTTCACGTTGGCCGCGGCTGTTCCGCCGCGCCCGTCGGAGACGGTGACTGTCAGCGTGAATTGCGTGGCCGCAGAAACGGTGGGAGCCGTCCAGTCTGTCGACTTCGAATTCGGGGTGCCGAACGAACCCTGGGGCGAGCCCGGCGACGTCTGGGTCCAGCTGTAGCTCAGCGGGTCTCCATCGGCGTCGCTCGCTGCAGCCGAGAGCTGCGTCGGCTGGCCCATCACCACGGGGCTCGGGGTGGCGGAGGCCGACACGATCGGAGAGTGGTTCGTCGGCTGCTGGGTTCCACTCGAGCCGCCGCCGCCTCCACACCCCAGCATCGCCGTCGTGAGCAGCAGCCAACCGAGACGACAACCCCTCGCAGCGTTCGTCCGGATCATGCCCCTTGGCCTCCCTGGCTCACCCATCAGCCCGGAGTCGGAGGGGTACTCCGTGGGGTCATCCGGGCGACGCCCGTTCCGACGGAGCAGCGGCCCGGGACGACGAAGCCTTCGTCCGACCCGACGGATTGGCACTCGACGGGCGAGACCAACGGTTGACGCATCGCACCAGACTTTCGAAGCAGTAAGGTCGGGACGGTCGACGGACCGCAGGGGGCTGGCAATGAACCGCGTTTGGAGACTCGCGTCCGCGGCGATGCGACTCGACGTCGCGGTGCTCCTTGGATTTGCCGCGGTCGACGCGCTGGGGAATCTTGTGCCGGGGCGGCTCCCCATCAGCCACTGGGGTCGCGAGTTTGCCTTCAGCGTTCTGGAGTTCGGTCCTGTGCTGATCCTCGTCCGGGTGTGGCAGTGGCGGATGGAGGTCGGGCGGCCCCTGCGACTCTCTCTCCTCGTCCTCGGCACTGCGGCCGTCATCACCTCCGCCGCCGTCATCGCAGCCGTCCGGCTATCCCAGGACTGGCGGGGCGCCGCGAGCGCGTGGCTCGGCGCGTCTCTCCCCTGTGCGTTGCTGGTCGGCTCGGTTCAGATCCGCGCCCGCGCAGCTCGCGCCCAGGCGCGCGCACACCAGGCACAGCAGGGCATCGTCCGGCTCGAGGCGGAGCTGCAGGAGGCCCGCGCGCGTCTGCTCGAGGCCCAGATCGAGCCCCATTTCCTCTTCAACACGCTGGCCAACGTCCGTCAGCTTGCACGCACCGATCGGAGTGCAGGGATCGAGATGCTGACCGACCTCATCGAGTACCTCGAGACGTCGCTCCCCAGCCTTCGGTCGCAGAGCAGCACGCTGGAACAGGAGCGCGCGCTCCTGGCCGCCTACCTCCGGCTGCATCGGCCACGGTTCGGAAGGCGACTGCACTTCGACATCTCGTTCCCGGAGCGGCTCCTCCGCTGCGAGCTCCCTTCCATGATGCTCCTCACCCTGGTCGAGAACTCGATCCGGCACGGGCTCGCGCCCTCCCCCGAGGGTGGCACCATCCAGCTCTCGGCCGAGGCGTCGGGACCCGAGCTCCTGGTCACGGTCGCCGATACAGGGGCAGGCATGGGCGCCGGCAGTGGTGGTGGAACCGGGTTGTCCAATGTTCGCTCCCGGCTTGCGCTCCGCTATGGCGATGCCGCACGGCTAACGCTGTCCTTGAACGAGCCCCGGGGCGTCCGGGCCTCGCTCCGCTTGCCTCTCACCCCGGGGATTGCCGCATGACTGCGCCCCGAACAGGTGCGCCGGCAGCTCCTGGCGCGTTCCGGTCGCTGATGGTGATGGCAGGGGTGTCGTTCGTGGTTGTCATCCTGACCCAGGTGGAACCGCAGGTTCCCCTCGCCAAGGTTCCGCTCTTGCTGGGAGGGTGGGCGCTGCTCTGGATCCTCGCGACACTCTGGTTCGTTCCTGGCTTTCTCCTCGCGGAGGAGGCATCGGCGCGGTGGGGACATCGGGTCTGGATCTATGCGGCAGTCGTCCTCGTCGGATCCGCGGCGGTGGCCCTCGCGGCGATGGCGCTCAACAGCGCATGTGGGCTGTGGGCGTCAATGCAGCGATTTGGCGTCGGGCAGCGCTTCCTCCGCGTCTTCATCGAGGTCTTCTGGCGCATCGGTCTGGCGGCCATGGTCTATGCCGGTCACCGACGGGCGATGGCGGCGGCGCTCACCTTCCAGCAGCTCGAGACCCGCCGGACCGAGATGATGGCTCGCCTGGCCGAATCGCGGCTCCAGACGACGCGGGCGCGGGTCCGGCCCGAGGCGTTCATCGCGGAGCTGCGGGCACTTCGCGGTCAGTACCTCGATGGGGCAGCTGCCGCCGAGGCGTCCCTGGAGACGATGATCGTCCGTCTCCGGGCAGCATCGCGAGGCGTGACCCCGTGAGCCCCCGGGCCCTCATCGCCGAGGACGAGCCCGCGCTCCGGGCCGAGGTCTCCCAGGCGCTGGCGACGCTGTGGCCGGAGCTGGTGGTCTGCGCCGAGGTTGGCGATGGTCTCGAGGCCGCGCGGGTACTCGAGGAACAACGACCCGAGATCCTCTTCCTCGACGTGGCGATGCCCGGGATGGACGGCCTCGAGGTGGCCCGGCGTGCCAGCGGCCGGAGCCACGTGGTCTTCATCAAGGCGTTCGACGACTACGCGGTCCCGGCGTTCGAGGAAGGTGCGGTCGACTTCCTGCTAAAGCCGCTCTCGAGCGACCGGTTGCGCCGCACCGTGGCGCGGCTCAAGGCGCGGGTGGGAGAGACGCCGGCCTTGCTCGAACCACTCCTGGCCGAGCTGCGGCAGACGCTGGAGAAGCGGCGGGCTCTGCGGTGGATCAGCGTGCTCGAGGGCCGCGAGCTCCGCTTCGTCACCACCGACGAGATCCTCTTCTTCCGCTCGGACCACAAGTACACCGCGGCGGTCACGCGCGGGGCCGAGCACCTCGTCTCCCGGCCGCTGAAGGCGCTGGCCGAGGAGCTGGATCCCGAGACCTTCTGGCGGGTGCACCGGAGCTACGTGGTGAACGTCCGGGCGATCCTCAGCGTCCGGAAGGTGGCCGGCGGAGGGCTGGAGATCATCCTCCGCGACCACGCCGAACGCATCCCGGTCAGCCAGCCGTACGCGCACCGGTTCCGCCAGACCTGACGGAACGCGGGAGCATCGGGAGACCGGGCGGGCGACCACGAATCCTGCGCAAGGATCCTCCCCGCGCAGCGGCGTCCCAGCTGGACGCGCGGATTCTGCGCGTCGCTCCATCGCAGGGCCCCGGTTCTCGCCGCCTGCGACACGGCACGCGCCTTGAAGGACTTGGGGGTGAAAAAGCCTCGTGTCGACGCGCACGTACGGCGCACCGCGCTCGGCGAGACCACCGGTTGGGCTGCACTGGAGATCGAGATGGCGGACACGGCCCCGGCCGTGAAGGAGGTGAAGGACAACCGCGCCAAGCTCTTCGAGCGCGCGATGTCCCGGCAGGGCTATGCCGCAGATGCGCTGATCGAGGTGCTGCACACCGCGCAGGAGCTCTTCGGCTTCCTCTCGATGGACCGGCTCCGCGAGGTGGCGCGGAAGCTCAAGCTGCCGCCCTCTCGCGTGCTCGGCGTCGCGACCTTCTACAACTTCTTCTCGCTCCAGCCGAAGGCCGAGCACACCGCGCTCGTCTGCACCGGGACCGCCTGTTACGTCGCCGGTGCCAGAGGGCTGCTCGACGTCGCCCGCCACCGCTGCGAGAAGGCAGCCGCTCGCGGAGCGGCGGGCAAGCTCGGCGTCCAGCAGGCGCGGTGCATCGGCTCCTGCGGCCTTGCGCCGGTGGTGGTGCTGGACGGGCGCATCCTGCCCAAGCTCTCCGTCTCGGCGCTCGAGAAGACGCTGGACGAGGTGGGGGCCTAGGGATGGCACTGAACCCCGACGAGCTCGTCGATCGCGCCGATGCCGAGCGCGAACGTGTGTCCACCTTCAGGGAGCGTTTCCACGTCTGCACCGCCGCGAGCTGCCAGGCCATCGGCAGCGACCAGCTGAAGGCGTCGATGCAGGCCCGCACGAAGACCGGTCAGTCGGTGGAGGTGGCCGGCACCGGGTGCATGGGCCTGTGCAGCAAGGGCCCCCTGGTGAAGCGCGAGAGTGACGGGGCGCTCTTCCTCGAGGTGACACCCGAGGACGTGCCCGGGCTGGTCGACGGCGCCCCCTCGCCGTCCCTCGAGGGGCGGCGCGTCAGCTTCGAGACGCACCCCTTCTTCGCCGGGCAGCTGCGGATCGTCCTGGAGAACGCGGGGAAGGTCGACCCCGAGCGGATCGACTCGACGCTCGCTGCCGGAGGGTACGCGGCGCTGGCCAAGGCCCTGACCCAGATGAAGCCGGCCGAGGTGGTGACCGAGGTCACGCTCTCGGGGCTCCGGGGGCGCGGCGGCGCGGGTTACCCCACCGGGGTGAAGTGGCAGCTGGTGGCCAAGCAGCAGGCGGACACCAAGTACGTCGTCTGCAACGCCGACGAGGGCGACCCCGGAGCCTTCATGGACCGGAGCGTGCTCGAGGGCGACCCGCACCGGGTGCTCGAGGGCATGGCCATCGCCGCCTACGGCGTGGGCGCCCGGCACGGGTACATCTACGTCCGGGGCGAGTACGGGCTCGCCATCACCCGGCTGCAGACGGCCATCAAGCAGGCGGAGAAGGAGGGGCTTCTCGGGGCACGGATCCTCGACACCCAGTTCGACTTCTCGGTGCAGATCCGGATCGGGGCGGGCGCCTTCGTCTGCGGCGAGGAGACGGCGCTGATCGCCAGCATCGAGGGCAAGCGCGGGGAGCCGCGTCCTCGGCCTCCCTATCCGCCGGAGAAGGGACTGTGGGGCAAGCCCACCCTCATCAACAACGTCGAGACCTTCGCCAACGTGGCGCCGATCATCACCCGGGGCGGGGCGTGGTTCTCGAGCATCGGAACCGAGAAATCGAAGGGCACGAAGGTCTTCGCCGTGGCCGGGAAGACCGCGCTCACCGGGCTCATCGAGGTGCCGATGGGCACCCCGGTGCGACGCATCGTCGAGATGGCGGGCGGCATCGCCGGTGGCGGCAAGCCCAAGGCGATCCAGACCGGCGGCCCGTCGGGCGGCTGCGTGCCGGAGCGGCTGCTCGATGTCCCGGTGGACTACGAGTCGCTGGTCGCCGTGGGCTCGATGATGGGCTCGGGCGGGCTCATCGTGATGGACGAGCACACGTCGATGGTGGACGTGGCCCGGTACTTCATGGAGTTCTGCCGCGACGAGTCCTGTGGCAAGTGCGTGCCATGCCGCGCCGGCACGGTGCAGATGCACCTGTTGCTCGAGAAGTTCTGCGCGGGCGAGGCCACCCAGGCGGACCTCGCACTGCTGAAGGCGCTCGCCGACCTGTTGCGCAACACCAGCCTCTGCGGGCTCGGCCAGAGCGCGCCCAATCCGGTGATGACCGCGCTCCGGTACTTCCCGGACGAGTTCGCCGCCCAGATGAAGAAGGAGCCGCCCGGGCCATGACCGTCAAGACGCTCACCATCGACGGACGGATGCTCACCGGGGTGGCCGGGCAGAGCGTGTTCACCGTGGCCTGGCACAACGACATCAAGATCCCTCGGCTCTGCCACCTGGGCGGCGTGACCGACGTGGGCGCCTGCCGGCTCTGCCTGGTCGAGGTGGAGGGACGCCCGCGGCTGCAGACTGCCTGCATGACCGAGATCGAGGAGGGGATGGTCGTCCACACCGAGACCCCGCAGCTGCGCGAGTACCGGAAGCTCCTCCTCGAGCTGCTCTTCGCCGAGGGGAACCACGTCTGCGCGGTCTGCGTCTCGAACGGTCACTGCGAGCTGCAGACGATGGCCCAGGAGGCCGGCGTGGACCACGTGCGAGTGGCGTACCGCACGCCGACGCGCAGCGTGGACCTCTCGCACGAGCGTTACGGGCTGGACCTCAACCGCTGCATCAGCTGCACCCGCTGCGTCCGCACCTGCGACGAGGTGGAGGGTGCGCACGTCTGGGACATGGCCGGCCGTGGCGAGAAGCTGCACCTGGTGGCCGACCTCGCGGCGCCCTGGGGTGAGTCCGAGGCCTGCACC
>JADGQZ010000356.1 GCA_017881345.1 Myxococcaceae bacterium
GCATCATGGTCTCGCTCTCCGTGTTCGGCGTGGGCTGGTTCGCCTACGACCAGTCGAAGGACCGGCACGCCCTCTTCCTGGGCACGGCCTTCCTGGCGGTCGGGCTGATCGACTTCATGCACACGCTGTCCAGCGCAGCCATGCCGGGATTCATCACCCTCAACTCGACCAACAAGTCGAGCCAGTACTGGGTGGCGGCCAGGCTCCTCGATTCCTCGGCGCTCCTGGCGAGCGCGTTCATCGCATCGCGCAGGCCGCTGCGCTGGCTGACGAAGTGGAGCCTGCTCGCCGGCGCCCTGGGCGCCTCCGCCACCGTCTTCGTCTTCGTCACCTTCTTCCCCGCCCACGTCCCGCAGACCTTCGTGCCGGGCGTGGGGCTCACCCACTTCAAGGTGGTCTCGGAATACCTGGTCATCGCGTTCCTGCTCCTGGCCCTGGCGGCCTACTGGAGGCGGATGCAGCGAACCGGCGACAGGCTGCTGGTCCATTACATGGCCGCTTTCGTCGTCGCCGGCTTCGGCGAGGTCGCGTTCGCGTCCTACAAGGTCGACTTCGGTACGGCCAACGTCCTCGGCCACCTCTACAAGGTGGCCGCCTTCTACCTCATCTACCGGGCAGCATTCGCATCGTCGGTGAAGAAGCCGTACCTGCAGCTCTCCGACGCCAACCAGCAGCTGCAGCGAGAGGTGTCGGAGCGCCAGGAGGCCGAGGAGAAGGTCCGGGCCCTGAACGCCCAGCTCGAGCAGCGGGTCCGGGAACGCACGGCCCGGCTCGACAAGAGCGAGGAGGAGGCGCGGGCGCATGCCGTCCAGCTGGAGACGATCCTGAACTGCGTCGCCGACGGGGTCATCGTCTACGACCGGGAAGGCCGAACCCTCCGTTCCACTCCCGCCGCGGATCAGATCCTGGGGGTACCGCTCGCGGAGCGGCAGGCTCCGATCCAGGATCGCGTGGCCAGACAGTACGAGATCCTCTCCGAGGACGGCCGCCGGCTGGCCGGAGAGGAGATGGTCGCGGTCCGGGCCGCGGTGCACGGCGAGACCATCCGAGGCGCGATCCAGGAGGTCCGCGCCGGCGGCCTCGAGCCGCGATGGCTCAGCTTGAACGCGGTTCCGCTGAGCCTCGAGGGCCGGCACGCGGGCGCCGTGCTCTCCTTCACGGACATCACCCTCCGAAAGCGAGCCGAGCAAGAGCTCAGGCGAGCGGAGCAGGCGCTCCGCGAGGCCAACCAGCAGCTGCGCGAGGCCGATCGGCGCAAGGACGAGTTCATCGCGATGCTCTCGCACGAGCTGCGCAATCCCCTCGCGCCCATCCGCAACTCGGTCTACATCCTGCGGAACGCCCAGGCCGGGAGCGACCAGGCCCTCGGGGCCCTTAGCGTCCTGGAGCGGCAGACCGGCGACCTCACGCGGCTCGTCGATGACCTCCTCGACGTGACCCGCGTCGCGCGCGGAAAGGTCGAGCTGCGACGTGCCCGGGTCGACCTGCGCGAGGTCGTGCTGCGTGCGGCGGACGACTTCCGGTCGATCATGGAGGAGCAGGGGATCGCGTTTCGCGTGGAGGCCCCCGCGGCCAGGGTATGGGCGGATGCCGATCCGACGCGGGTGCTCCAGGTCGTGAGCAACCTGTTGCACAACGCAGCCAAGTTCACGCAACGTGGGGGCGAGGTTGCGTTGTCGCTGCGCACCGGAGACACCCAGGCGCACGTCTGTGTCCGCGACACCGGGGTGGGGATCGACTCCGGGCTCCTGCCCAGGGTGTTCGAGCCCTTCGTGCAGGGCGATCGGACCCTGGCCCGGACCAGCGGCGGCCTCGGGCTCGGCCTGGCGCTCGTGAAGGGCCTCACGGAGATGCACGGCGGGAGCGTCCGTGCCGAGAGCGCCGGCCTCGGACAGGGTGCCCAGTTCGTCGTCGCCCTGCCGACCACGGAAGCGCCCGTGCAGGCGCTCGAGCGGGGAGGGGACCGGCGGGCTTTCACGCCTCGACGGGTTCTGGTGGTCGACGACAACCGCGATGGGGCGGACTCGCTGGCGCAGGTCGTGGAGATGTTCGGCCACGCGGCCGAAGTCGCATACGACGGCCCGAGCGCGATCGCGAAGGCGGCGGCCAACCCCCCCGAGGTCGTTCTCTGTGACATCGGCCTGCCCGGCCTGAGCGGTTACGAGATCGCCAGGGCGCTCCGCGCCGCCCGTACCGGGGTCAGGCTCTTCGCCGTGAGCGGCTACGCGCAGGCCGAGGATGTCCGGCGAGCGGTCGAGGCAGGCTTTCACGGACACATCGCGAAGCCCGTGGACCCGGTGGAGGTCAAGCGTCTCCTGGACTACGCTCGCGCCCGCCTATCGACGGAAGGTTGAGGAACGAGCCGACCGAAATCGTCCGTCAGGGTGGGAGGAGGCACCGCTCACGCCGGCCGGATCTCGCAGAGGTACGCCCGGTGAGGCACGGACCCGCTGATCGGGTCCATCGCCATGTTCCCGATCAGGAGGTTGTAGTTCGCGCCGTCGGGACTGAACGGCTCGTACCCGGGCGCTCCCACCTCCGGGCACGCTTGCCACCAGCCGTGCTGCCCGCAGACCACGTCCGGCTGCAGGGTATCGTTCAGCCTCGCCCGCGCACGCACGCTCCCTTCGGGCGTCTCGATGCGGACCCAGTCGCCAGCCGCGATCCCCCGTCTCTCCGCGGCACGGGGATGCAGCTCGACCTCGGGGTCCATCGCCTTGCGCCGCAGGCTGGGAAGCGC
>JADGQZ010000357.1 GCA_017881345.1 Myxococcaceae bacterium
CTTGCCATCCGCCGCCCTGACACCGCGAGGACCCGGCGCAGAAATTTGAGAATGGAGAACGCGCTCGCGGCCGCGTAGAGGAAGATCCTAATGCTCTTTCTGCGGTAGCAGCGGGTGAAGCACTCCAGCTCTCTCTTCTCGTGTTCCCAGATCGCGCCACTGAACCCTCCTGCGCTGAACTCGGGCCGGAAGGAGTATGCCAAGACCACCGGCAGCAGCCGACTGGGATAGCTGCGGCTAGTGATGTCCAGCCACAGCAGGAGATCCTCGGCAACATTGGCGTCCCCGAACCGAAGGGGCACGTCGCGCCGCATCAGGACGGATCGCGTGGGGATGAAATCCCGAAACAGGAGTGCCCTGAACGTGATGACCCGCGCGTCCCCGATCGTTTCCGACAGCGCCGGCAGATTCTCACGCCACAGGGTCGTTTCGTGGGCGCAGAGCACGACCTCGGGGTTGGACTGTAGCCAACCGAGTTGGAGTTCGATCTTTCGCGGGTGCCAGGCATCGTCCGCATCCAGGAAGGCGAGCCACGGCTGGGTCGCCTGCTCCCATCCCGCGTTGCGGGCGACGCCGGGGCCGCCGTTATCGGGCAGCGCCAGCACCCGGAGGCGCGGATCGGCAAGCCTCCCCCTGAGCGCTCGAAGCGTGTCGAGCGTACCGTCCCCGCTGCCATCCTCCACGAGGATGATCTCCGCGACCGGCCAGGTCTGCGCCAAGACGGACCGGACCGCGCGCTCGATGGTGTCGGCGCAGCGAAAGCAGGGGATGATAACGGAGACGGGCGCCCGGGTTGCCGTCATTGGGCGGCCTCCTTGCGAGCCTGGTCGAGCACCGCCCCCATGGCCTCGAGGAACGCCTGCCGGACCGTCCCGGGAGCGTACCGGGCATCGGTTCGCGCCGCCTGGCGCCCCGATGCCAGGGCCACGCGGATGGAGTCGGCCATGGCTTGCGTGTCCATGGGATCGAAGTAGGAAGCGTAGTCGGCGGCCACCTCGTGGAGCACGGGCAGGTCCGAGCAGGCGAGTGGAGCACCCGTCGCCATGGCTTCGAGGCACACCCGCCCGAACCCTTCGCACAGCGATGGATAGACCACCGCATCCGCACCCAGGTAGGCTATGCGCAACTCCTCGGGGGGGAGCCTCCCCAGGAACCTCACGCGCTCCGGATGGGTGTCCAATTCGGGAAAGAGCCCCTTCCAACGAGGCTCCAGGTCGCCGGTGACGAGCAGCGTGACCCGCTCACCCGAGTTCCACACCGAGCGCAGCGCGGTCATCAGGCCGGAAACGTTCTTGCGGTACTCGATCCCTCCCGGATAAAGCAGCAGCGCGCGTTGCTCGGTTCCGGACCCGTGCGTCGAGCGCCAGCGGGAGACCACCTCCGGGTTGGGGGGGACAGCGCCGAACTCGGGGTCGAGGTCGTTTGGCACCACGCTGATCATCCGCCTTGGCAACCCCAGGACGGTCACGAGACGCTCGCGCGAGGCCTCCGAGACCGTTAGGACGTGCCGGGTCCGGGCGACGTTCGTTCGAAGCATCGCCACATAGTAGGTGCGCAGGTGGCGGGGATAGCACGCCGCCGCATCCAGGTAGCACAAATCGTGAACGGTGATGACCGCAGGCGTCCCACACGGCAGGCGGACGTCATGGTAGGGCGAGAAGATCAACCCGGGGCGCAGGGAAGCTATAGCACGCGGGAACACGACGTTGTCGTAGAAGGGATGGCGCAAGGGGCGGGGCAACCGGTTCGGCCAGGGCACGCCTGCGATTTGCGCTCCACCGATGGCGACCTTCCTCAGTCCCTCGCCTTGAGGCACGACGAGGACCATCTCCTCCCCTGGATTCGCCGCGATCCATGCTGGAAGGATCTGGGCCGCCCAGTGGGCAATGCCACCTCCGTAGAGCGCCAAATTCTTGACGTCGATGGCGACTCTCATGCCGGCACCGACCTGCCCATGTACCCGAGGATGCGCTTCCGGTAGACGAGTGCGAAGGCGACACCGGAAATTCCAGCGTACAGGGCGAAGTGGGCCGTCAACTGGAGGAGAAGGGAGACCTTCGACTCCTGGAACTCGACGCGGGGGACGACGAGGAGCGCCACTCCGAGGACGGCGGCCATCTGGACCCCACCCCGCGCGAAGGTGGTGAGCCGGGAGCCGGCGGCCCGGACGGGGTTGTAGGCGAGGTAGAGCGTGAGGACGGCCCCGATCGTGTTGGCGACGAACCAGTGGATCATCGCCACCGCGTAGTTGCCGGTCGATCCGCCGATGGTGAGCAACGTCATTCCCGCCCCGGCCATCGCGAGGCTCACCATTCCCATCGCGCGATGGTTGCCCTGGGCGTTGAGCAGGCGCCCCACCACCTGGCTCAGGCAGGCCGGGACGGCGGTGAAGATCAGGAAGGCGAGCGCCGTCGCGGTGATACGGGTCGACTCGGTCCCGAAGTCGCCGCGTGAGTAGAGTACGTGCACGATCGATCCGGAGTTGAAGAACACGAAGATACAAGCGACCGCGAGCGGAAGGCCCATGAAGATCATCAAGTTGCCGAGCAGCGCGGCCAGTCGCGCATCGTCCCCGTCGGCGTGGAGCCGGAGGAATCGCGGCCAGAGGGCGCTGCTGAGCGGCCCGGAGAGGAACCCGATGAGTGCCGTGACCGGGGCGGCAGCGTACTGGAAGGCCGACACCACGCCTGCCCCCGCCCTCGCGAACACGGCCCGCTCGAGCAGAACGTGGAGCTGCGCGAAAACGTAGACGATCACCAGGGTCGCGAACATCCGCCTCGCCTTCGGATGGATCGCGTGGCGGGGGTCGGTGAGCCGGATCCGAAATCCCCGGCCCGCGAGCGCGTGCACGGCGATCGCCACTGTCGCGACGCTGCTAGCGACGAGGGCGACCGGAAGGGCGTGAATTCCAAGTCGGCCGCCTAGAAGGACCAGGGAGAGGCAGGTAGCGACAGGCGGGACCAGGCGGAGGACGGCCTGGCGGACGACCATGTCGAGGGCGACCAGCAGCCCCGCCAGGACCTCGGTGGTCGCGACGAGGATGGCGGCAGGCAGCAGCCAAACCAGCATGGCGCCCAGCTGGCTCGCCTTGCCCGGGGGGCCGAGGAGGGACGCCGGCTGCCCGGTAACAATGCAGACGGCGAGCAGCAGCCCTCCCGAGAGTCCGAGCAGGAGGCTCAGGGACACGGCGGCGCTTGCGAATCGGGCCGCGTCCGTCTGGCTCCCGAGCACGTCGTGGAACACCGGCACCGTCGCGTCTCGCAGCGGGACCGCATAGAAGCCAAGCACGTTCACCAGCGCGACGGCGATCCAGTAGCCGTCCAGCCCGGAGGAGGTCCCGAACCTGGCGGAGATAAGGAGCTGGTTCGCGAACCCGATCCCCAAGGCCACGATGGAGAACAGGAAGGAGACGGAGAGCCTGCTCCTCATGCGAAGGCCCGGCGCGCCCCGGGGATCGGGTGGAACGTCCTGGCTCATCGCCTTGGCCGAGCCCTCGAGGCGGCCGTGAGCAGCCGAGCGCCGGCCGCGGCAACCCGGGCCCCTCCGGCCGCGAGCCGCGCCACCTGGCGGGACATCCTACCCCCTCCTGCGGCGCCGAGCGCGCGCGCCGCTGCGGCTAGGGCGCCATCGACGAGCCCCATCGCGAGCAGGGCGGGGAAGACGTCGGCGGGGCCGGGCGGGCGGCCCTTCGACACTTGGGTCATAGCCGCCTGGAGCGTCCGGGCGCGCTTCAAAGAGGTGTGGTGCGCGAGCACGTGGCGCCGCGCGGCGCGCCCCATCTCGGCGCAGGTCGAGGGAGACGCGAGGAGCGATTCCACGGCCCGAACCAGGGAGTCACCGTCGGTGTACGTGACGAAGTGGCGCCCTTCCTCGAGGAGTTCCTCCACGCCGTTGTCCACCAGGCGGTCGGTGACGAGGACCGCCCCGGCGCCGGCCGCCTCGAAGAACCGCATATTGACGTCGTTCCGCACGCTCCGGTTGAAGACGATCCGGCTGCTCGCGTAGATGCGCCCCATCTCCTGCGGGGACGCGGGGCCGAAGCGGTGCGACGGGAAGCGCTCCCGGAGCCGATCGAGGAGCCTGTGGCGTTCCGGGTTCATGTGGACCTGGCCGGATCCCACGTGCGCGACGTCGATGGTCCGCTCGGGCTCGGGGTCCGGGTGGAGGCTCGGCTCAAAGGCCAGCGGCAACCAGGTCACGTGGTGGACACCGTCACCCCGCAGGCGAGAGACGTACTCCTTCTGCGCGACGAAGGTGGCATCGAAGAGCCGCCCGATGCGGACGTGCTTCTCGTAGTCCATGTGGGTGTCGATGCCGTACCACGCGGTGGGGCATCCGAGCCGTTCTAGGCCGCCCGGGAAGAGCGCCATGCTCCCGCCCTCGACGAAGAGGAGGAACTCTGGCCGGATCTCATGCCCGGCGAGCACCCCGGCGACGTCGACCAGACCCGGAAGGCACACGTCGGCAAGCGGATCCGCGACGTCGGAGACCACGAAGGTCCGCACGCCCGAGGCGCGGAACGCCTCGATTAGGTAGCGCCCCGTGGCCATTGAGGTGAGCGAGGTGACGACGGCGATGGTCTTCATGGGCGGGGCGCGCGCCCCTTCCGTGCCCGGACCAGGAACTGGCAGATCTCGAGATCGGGCACGAGCGCCCGCGGGATCGCCGTGGCGATCCGCCGGAGCGGCGAGTAGGCGTCCCGGTTCGCCTCGAGGACCTCGATGGTCAGGCCTGCCCCCGCGAATAGCTCCACGATCTCGCGCCGGGTGAAGAAGCGGAGGTGCCCGCGGTCGAGCAGACCAGACGAGGCGTAGCTCCAGCGACCGCGGACGAGAAGGTTGTAGAGGAGTGCGAGGTTCCGCACGTTGGGGATGCTGGCGACGACGCACCCTCCCGGCGCCAGCAGGCCGGAGTAGCGCTCCACCGCCCTCCAGGGATCGACCAGGTGTTCGAGGACGTCGGCGAAGAGGACGCAGTCCAAGGGGGAAGGCCCCGTGTCGACGGTGACCTCCTCCACGTTGCCGATCCAGAAGCGATCGTACGTTCCCTCCAGATGGGCTGCAGCCTCCGGGTTCACCTCGACTCCGTAGAGCCGCTCGACGCCCCGCTCGCGCAGCGAGCGTCCGAGCCCGC
>JADGQZ010000358.1 GCA_017881345.1 Myxococcaceae bacterium
CGGTCGACAAGCCCGAGGTGCAGTGCGAGTTCGCCCGCAGCGAGAAGATCGAGTACCCGCTGCTGGGTGACAGCGAGCGGAAGATCTCCGAGAAGTTCGGCGTCCTCTGGCCGGTGGTCCGCATCAACCGCCGGGTGACGTTCGTGATCTCGCCCGAGGGGCAGATCGAGGAGGTCATCCAGCACGAGCGCCAGGTCTGGCGGCACCTCGACGACGTCATCGCCGCGCTCGAGAAGCACGTCGGGGCCGCAGCGCCGGTGTGACCGGGCGTCACGGCGGCACGGGCACCGCGCAGCTCTGCAGCGCCTCGGGACGGTTCTTCGCCACCAGGCTCCAGCGGTCCACGGCGCGGCCCGTCGCCTCGTCGAACGTCGGCGTGCCGCCCGCGTACATCGTGCCCTGGGGATTTCCGTAGTCGTCGAGGCCGTGTCCCTTGAGCCACTTCTCCACGCACTCCGTCTGCCTGGCGTCGAGCCGTGGCGCGCTGGAGCTCGCCGGGGCGGGGGCCCGCTCGGCAGCGGCCTGCGGACGGGCGGCCGTGGCAGCGGATGGCGGCGGCGCCGGTGTGCTCGCCTGATGCGAGCCGGAAGGACGACACGCGGCCGTGGCGAGCGCTGAGAGCAGGAGCAGGGCAGGGCGCATGTGACGTACCCTAGCGCCAGCGATGGCGGGTGCGACGGTCATCATCGGAATGGGGGGGCTCGGGTGTCCGGCGGCGGTCGCGCTCGCCGCGGCGGGCACGCGTCGCCTCACCCTCGTCGACGGCGACGTGATCGAGACGTCGAACCTCCACCGGCAGCCGCTCTACGGCCCGGCTGACGTGGGCCGCCCCAAGGTCGAGGTCGCCCGGGAGCGGCTCGTGCATGCCTTTCCCGGCCTGGAGATCGAGACCTGGGTCAAGCGCGTCGGGCCGGCAGAAGTCGACGGGCTCCTCTCGGCCCATTCCCTGGCGATCGACGGGACCGACTCGGTCGGGGCCAAGTTTCTCCTGAGCGACGCGGTGACCCGGACCGGGATCCCTCTTGTGTCGGGCGGCGTCGTCCAGTGGGGCGGGCAGGCGATGCGCATCGACCCCGGGAGCGCCTGCCTTCGCTGCCTGTACGGGACGGCGCCGCGCGAGGAGGATGTCCCGACCTGCGCGCGGGCCGGCGTGCTCGGCTCGCTCGCCGGCGTGCTCGGCGCGCTCCAGGCCTCCCTCGCGCTCGGGCCGCCCTCGCCGCCAGGACGGACCATCCTCCACGTGGTCGACGGACGGAGCTTCCGGTTCCGGACCCTGACCGTCCGGCGTGTCCCGGGCTGTCCTGGCTGCGGAGCGCGGGTGTGAGCGCCCCCGACGCGCACATCGACATCACGCGGGAGGTCTGCCCGATGACCTTCGTGCGGACGAAGATCGCCCTCGAGCGTCTCCCGGTGGGCGGCGTCCTCGAGGTGCTGCTCAAGGGAGACGAGCCGCTGAAGAACGTGCCGGACAGCGCGCGTGACGCCGGCCACTCGGTGCTCGCGCTGGAGCGGCTCGAGGACGGCACCTGGCGGCTCCTCCTCCGTCGGGAGGCGTCCCGGTGCTGAGCGAATTACAGATCCAGCGGTACGCCCGCCAGGTGCTGCTCCATGACGTGGGCGAGCGTGGACAGGAGGCGCTCGGCGCGGTGCGGGTCGAGCTCGCAGTCGGCGGGGAGATCGCCCGTGCGGCCGCCGCCTACCTCCGGGCGGGTGGAACCGAGGTGAACGTCGCCGAGGGTTCGCCGGGGCCCTGGGCGGGGACACCGCCGCTCCTCGGCTCGGCGCCATCCCGGCTCGTCGCGGTCACCGCCGCGCCGGACGTCCCCGCAGGCGAGGGGATCGCGGTCGGCCAGCGCCCGGGTGCGCACGTCCTCTGGTCGCTGGGACGGGACGGCTGCCCGGCGTGCATCCGCACGGCGAGCCGGGAGCTCCGGCCCCCGGCGGCGCGGTCCGTGTCCGCCGTGCAGGTGGGGGCGCTCCTCGCCCTCCTCGTGCAGCGCCGTGCGCTCGGAGTGGCCCCGCCGATGGAGGGTGTGGAGGTCTCGGACACGGGCGTGCTCTCGACCCTCGCTGCCCCGGCGTGCACGCACCAGCCACCGGTCGTCCCGCCCGGACTGCTGGCGCAGCTCCTCCGTCACCTCGCCGCCGCCCTGCCGGACGAGGGATGCGCCGTGCTCGTCGGGAGCGATGACGCCGTCCGGCTCGTCCCGATGGTCAACGCCCAGGACGCACACCACGCGCGGGACCCGGCGGCGTTCCCTCGGAAGGCCCGGACCGCGTTCAGCCTCGACCCGCACGCCTGGCTCGCGCTGCTCCGTTCCACCGAGGCGGCAGGCGAGCGGGTCCTGGCCATCGCTCATTCGCACCCCGATGGCGGGGACCACCTCTCGGCCGAGGACCGGCGCTGGGCCGCCCCTGACGGACAGACCCTGTTGCCAGGCGTGGCGCACCTCGTCGTGGCGTTCCGGGCTGGCCAGCCGGCGAGCGCGCGGTGGTCTCTGTGGACCGACGGTGACGTCGTGGATTGGGACTGTCCGCTCCCCGGGAAAAGCTGAGCGCGCCCGGGGACTTACGGGCAACCCCCTCCCCGCGGCCTCCGCAGTTCGAATTGTCAAGGAAGGCGACTTCGTGTACACACAAGCCTGCGCAGCGCCTGAGGTTTCAGGCGCTGGTACGAAATTTGCCCCCGCCATCCGCGGAGCGAGTCATGGCCCCCAACAAC